>JAYSPO010000588.1:0-10485 GCA_043722015.1 Candidatus Kuenenia sp.
ATCCTTCAGATGACGACGTCGCGACATGGGTCGCCGAAGACAAATTCCCTCAGCCATATGCCACCCATTCCAACACGGAACTCTTCTGCACAGCTTCAAGCCCTCATCCGGTCGAGAAATTCGGTTGCACGATTTGCCATGATGGTCAGGGTTCGGGGACCAGTTTTGGCAACGCGGAACATACCCCTGACAACCCGCATCTGGCCGATGTCTGGCACGAAGAGTATGGCTATCACGCCAATCACTTCTGGGAGTACCCGATGCAGCCGAACCGCTTTGCGGAATCCACCTGCATTAAGTGTCATCATGGAATGACGGAACTTGGCGTGAATCCAAAGTTTGGTGCGACTGCTCCGAAGGCGTTCAAAGGTTATCAGCTGATCCAGAAGTATGGTTGCTTCGGTTGCCACGAGATTCATGGCCAGGATGCTGGCGTCGCGATCGGTCCAGATCTTCGAATTGAGCCACAAACCGCTGAAGAAATTACTCGAATCGAGTCTGATCCTACTCAGGTGGCCGGTAAATTCAGGAAAGTCGGGCCAAGCCTGCGGCACATCGCGTCGAAGACCAGTTCAGAATGGATTCAATACTGGACTGAGATCCCGTCGCGCTATCGACCAACGACAAAGATGCCTCAGTTCTTCAATCAGTCCGAGCACCTTTCTGCTGCGGATGCGGCTCACACGAAGAAACTGGAAACGGTTGAATTGGCAGGTATTGCAAACGTACTGTTGGGGAATTCTCAACCGATTGATTTGCTGAAACCGACCGATGGGTATGCAGCCGATGCAGAACGCGGAAAAAAACTCTTCACGGAGCGGGGATGTCTTGCCTGTCACCAGCACGCTGCAGTGCCCGGGACCACAGCTGACTTCGGTCCAAATATCAGCGACATTCACCAGAAGATCAAGCGGAACGCCGACAATCCTGCATTCAGCGACTGGCTTTACACATGGATTCGCGAGCCGCAGCGTTATCACCCCCGGACGAAGATGCCGAATCTGTATCTCGATGCCTATCTGGATGTGGACGGCGCAACTCCGATCGATCCGGCGGCAGACATCACCGCTTTCTTGCTGAGTCAGGGTGCTCCGGGCGACTTTCCTGTGAACGAAGTGGATACCGTTGAGTTGGATAATCTGGTCACCTTGTTTCTGCGGAAGGGGCGTTTCAGCAAGGAAAAGGCCGAAGAGATTGTCCGGACCGGTGCCTTCGACATGAAGAAAGCAGACGTCGTTGGTGATGAGGTGGCTCTGGCAACTGACGACGGTTCCGCGATCATCGACGCAGCAGAATGGCACAATCGCAAGTTGGAATTTGTGGGTCGCAAGACAATCAGTCGCTACGGATGCTATGCGTGTCATGACATGCCCGGGTTTGAAACGGCTCGCCCCATCGGTGTGGCCCTGCAGGACTGGGGTCGGAAGGATACCAGCAAACTGGGCTTCGAACATGTTGAAGAGTTTTTGCACCATCATGGCGAACCTGCGGGTAGTAAGTTCTCATCGACGCTTGAACGAGTCGAAGAGGCCACATCGGCAATGTCCGCCGGACAGGATAAGAACGGCGACATGACTGCGGAGGAAGTCGATCGGGAAATGTCGATAACATATTTCTTTGACAGCCTGCAGCATCATGGTCGCGCTGGATTTATCTGGCAAAAACTGCGTGGTCCACGAACGTACGACTTCGAAAAAACCGAAACCAAAGGATACGACGAGCGTCTGAGGATGCCTAAGTTTCCGCTGAAAGAAGACGAGATTGAAGCCATCGCAACCTTTGTGCTGGGCTTGATCGCTGAGCCGCCAGCACCGGAATATGTTTATACACCTGATGAACGGGCAAAGAATCGTCTGGAAGGCGAATTTCTGCTGGCGAAGTATAACTGCACGGGTTGCCATGTGGTCGATCTGCCGCAAGTGACATTTGCTGCAAAACTTGATGGTATCACTGATACAGAAATCACGCCGGAAGACCACAAAAAAGGTCTGGAGATGCTACTGAAGCTACGCCCACCTTATCAGGCGTTGACAGGTGAAGTACGCCCGTATGTCGTTGATGAAGTGAAAGTCAATCTTCCGATCGCCAAGCTGCATGGGTTTATCGCTTCGAAGCCGGATCCTGAGGAAGAAGATCCGGAGTTGCGAGAATATGGTTTCGATGTTTGGAGAACCGCCGACCTCGGCGAGGGCGACGACGCCAAACGTCTGTTGCCAGGGTATCGCGTGACATTTGCCGAAAAGATGCTTATCGATTATCAAGCTGGCCGTGGCGGAGATTTTGCCGAATGGCTTGTCGAAAACCTGATGGAAACAAAAACCGGCGGAATTCGTGCCTTGGCATGGCAGGCCTCTCCACCGCCATTGTACCAGGAAGGCCACAAAGTCCAGACACCGTGGCTCTATCAGTTCCTGCTGGAACCGACTCAACTGCGTTACACAACCGTGCTCCGGATGCCAAAGTTCAATCTGAGCGAAAAAGAAGCTCAAACCCTGGCAAATTATTTTGCGGCAGTGGATGGTGCTGAATTTCCGTATCAGGAGCAAGGACCGAAGGATGTTGAATACCTTGCGGCCCGTGAAGCAGAACTGGCTCACGAAGGCTTATTGAAGGATGGTGAATCCTACCTGAATGAATCGTGGAAATTGCTGAATGGCCCTGTGTGCATCGGTTGTCACTCACTTGGCGGTCGGAAGTTCAAAGTGTCTACACCGAAGGATGTCCAGGGACCGAATCTGAACCTCGTTCAAAATCGCCTGCGATCCGATTGGGTAAAACTGTGGCTGTACAACCCGAAATGGATCACGCCTTACACGTCGATGTCACTCAATTTTGCGAAGAACAAGACGCAGTATCCGGATGTGCTCGGCGGTGATCCTGGTGCTCAAGTCACGGCGTCACGGGACGCTTTGCTGAACTACACAAGGCTGATGGAAGATATCGGGCCAACAACGTATGTACCTCCTGTGGCGGTACCGGCGGATGGCGCAGTTCCAGTCGATGATGCGAAGCCGGAGGCAGATGCCGCTGCGGCAACCGACGAAACAACTGATGATTTGGTGTCTCCAACTGCCGATGCCGGTCAATCAAATGAAACGGCGTCAGTGGTGACTGTCTCAGGAGCGGAACCATGATTCATCCCGTTTCATTCGCCGTATCAAAACTAACTTTGGCTGACATGAGTATTGACAACGCGATGAAAAAGATCTGGCTTGTGATGTTGTTTGGACTGCCGCTGGCGACTGCCGGATGTTGTGACGTCCCTGATTTCGGCGGCGGTGCCGGCGTTGTACCTCAAGTGACTTTTGTTCATGAATCGGAAGCTGTAGTGGCTGTGGATGCCCCAACAGAATCGACCGGAGCGGTTGGGGGCAACGATGCGGGAACATTCACTGGCAAGGTTGTGATGACTGGTTCCGTGACTCCGCTCCCTCTGCTGATCAAAAAGGGCGCTGACGTCAAGAACCCGGAAGTCTGCGCTGCGGTCGATGTACCCGATGAACGGCTGATGCTGGGGAATGGCAACGTGGTACAAGGCGTCTTCATCTATCTCAACAAAGCACCGAAGGGCGGTAAGTCGGTTGATGTTGCCGATAAACAGTTCTTTTTTGACCAGAAGAACTGTCGGTTTACTCCGCACTGCGCGATTGTGTCTGTTGGCCAGATGGTGAAAGTGTTGAGCAACGATCCAATCGCTCATAACACTCACACCTATCCGCAGAAGAATGCCTCCGTCAATTCACTTGTGGACGCTGGCGATAGAGAAGGCAAGCTGGAGTTCAAGTACAGCAAGTCCGAATCGGTGCCTCTGTCGATTAAGTGCGACCTCCATACCTGGATGACAGCCTACCAGCTTCCTGTGGATCACCCTTATGCCGCTGTCACTGACGAAAACGGAGCCTTTACAATCTCCGACCTGCCACCGGGCAAACATTCATTTGTCGTGTGGCACGAGGCTGCGGACGGTGGGTTTGTGGAGCGAAAATTTGCCGTGGAAATCAAGAGCGGC
Source organism: Candidatus Kuenenia sp. (assembly GCA_043722015.1). Classification (GTDB taxonomy): domain Bacteria; phylum Planctomycetota; class Planctomycetia; order Planctomycetales; family Planctomycetaceae; genus SXXK01. The sequence goes on from JAYSPO010000588.1 coordinate 4,010, forward strand.
GAAAAGACGGAAATGCAGATTGATTATCCGTCCGATCGCTTAAAGCTCTGAACGTTGTCTGAAATTCAAAATTCTGTTCGTTTTGTGATTAGAGGTTTGGGAATGTCAATGACTCCCAGTCTGAAGCCACTGGCTCTCGCAGGTTTACTTTCGGTTGTCGCTGCAACCGCCGGGTGTTCTGATTCTGCGTACGAATCGTCCTTCGTCTACAGCGAGGGAACATTGTCCCTGTTGCGCGAAGCACAGGATGGCACGAAGGAAACTCGTGATTCAAAGGCGACTGTTGGCGTGAAGACGCTGCTGGATGATCGCTTCGGGAATCCACAACATCTGAAAGCATGGGAGAAACTGCCCATCGATTTTGGCGGGACGTTGACGTCCGTAGGAACAGTCAGCCAGTCCGACGCCGGAAATCACGTAATCAGGCTGACAGTTGAAGAAGGCCAGGCACTGCCTGTGAAAGCTGACAGTTTCCAGTTCGTCACAGGTGCCTGTTCCGGGGAGACCGTTGAGGTTGCGAATTGGAATGCTAAAACCGGTGAAGCCACGGTGGCAAAAATACCCGGCAAGGAAATTGCAATCGGGGATTCCTGTACAATAGATCGGGGCGCTGTGCTTTCGTCCGGGCGGATGCTCTATATGCGGCATTGTAGTCATTGTCACGGAACATCCGGCAATGGTGACGGTCCGACGGCTAAGTACATGACTCCGAAACCACGGGATTACCGCAACGGAGTCTTCAAGTTCACATCTACAAACGACATGTCCAAGGCCAGTCGGGATGACTTATCAAGGGTTATCAAGTATGGAATTCCTGGCACTTACATGCCTTCGTTCCTGCTGTTGAAAGATGATGAACATCATGCGATTATCGAATATGTCCGGTTTCTTGCAATGCGAGGCGAATACGAGCGAAAGTTGGATGCTGAATTGTCGAGTGATTTTTCACAGAAAGCTTACGACTCTCGATTGAAGAGCGGGGAAAAGAAGGCAGAGATTCTGAAAGAACTCGGCGCGTATCTGGCAGAAGACCTGGCTGAGTCTGCAAGTTCACTGGGTGACGATCTGGCTGAAATCTGGTCGGCGGCAGATACCGCAGAGGCGCTCATTTTGCCCTCAGTACCTCGCGTTCCGGATACACAGGATTCGCGTCGTCGTGGCCGCGACTTGTATCTCAGCAAGACCTTAAATTGTGCTGACTGCCATGGAATCGATGGTGCTGGCAACGGCCCTCAGACGATTGCGTTCGAAAAGAATCCCTCGAAGAACGACGAACTTTACAACGAGCCTGGGCTGCACGATATCTGGGATAATTTGAACCAGCCCAGAAACCTGCAGCTCGGCATGTACCGCGGCGGTCGACGTCCGATTGATCTGTTCAGCCGCATTCACGCAGGCATCAAGGGTTCTCGGATGCCTTCATTCAAGAACACGCCGCACGAAGATATCTGGCACATTGTCAATTATGTGTTGAGCATTCCGTTTGAGACGGAGCCCGGAAGTACCGGGATAGCTCCTGCGGCTGAAGCGGTGGTGGCACCAGCAGCGGTGACACCACCCGCCAATTAATTTTGCGAGTCGTTCAGGATTGCAGGTGACACACCTGTCAGGAGTATAGAATCGTGAAAAAGTTCTGGGCACTGTTTTTCTTCTTCTGGCCGACAGTAGCAATTATTGTCTGCCTGATGTCCCCGTCGAGGGGATGGTGGTTTCCAAGTGCACCGATGTCCCGCACCGGAGTGCAGATTGACGGCCTTTTTTATCTGATCCTGATTATTGTCTCGGTCACCTTCGTGGGCACTCAATACGCATTGGGATACGCGTTGTGGATGGGCGCCACAAAAGATTCCGGCAGCAGGGCGCATTTTTCCCATGGCAGTCACAAGCTGGAAATTGTCTGGACGATCGTGCCGTCATTCATCCTCGTCTTTATCTCATTATCGCAACTGGATGTGCTGGCTGAAATACGTGTGATTTCCAAGTTCCCTGACAAAGCGTACAAAATCGCCGAAGTCACTGCCCGTCAGTTCGAGTGGCGAATTCGGTATCCGAAACCCGGCACCGAACTTACTACTGAAGAGAATCCAGGGGATCTGTATTTCGTGAACGAGCTGCATGTGCCAACCGGTAAGCCGGTGATCATAAATCTTCGTACACAGGACGTGCAGCATGCATTCTTCTCGCCCCAACTTCGCGTCAAACAGGATGCCGTGCCTGGCTTGGTGATCCCGGTCTGGTTCGATGTGCTGGAAGTCGGTAACTACGACCTTGTGTGTGCCGAGTTGTGTGGCTGGGGGCATTATAAAATGAAGGCCCGGATTGTGGCTCAGTCGCAGGGTTCGGTGGATAAGTATCTGGCGCAATTGGAAGCTGAGCAGAATGAAGATGGAACAAAGTTCGAGGCTGCAAAGTCGGCGGAATAGTGGATTGAGACGTAGAATGGCGAGCCGCTGGGCGTCAGCCCTCGGTGTAGACGCCGCAAAAGCAGTTGAATGGTAGATTGAATCGCATGGTGCGTGAAGCGGAACACATCGCACCAATTCGAAAAGCTAAAGCGAGTGGTGTGTTCCGCTGTCGCTGCACACACCCTACTCACAGATATTTTGTATTTTAGTACTCAGGGTTTCTGACATGGCAACTGTTTCTCCGGCACTTGATGCTCACGGCCACGCGGATGATCATTCGCATGGCCATCATGAACAGAGCTTCATCTCGAAATACGTGTTCTCACTGGACCACAAGATCATCGGGATTCAGTTCCTGATGACGACGCTGATTATGTTGATGGTTGGTGGTGCATTGGCTCTGGCAGTGCGCTGGCAATTGGCCTTCCCATGGGAAAATATGCCGATCGTGGGCCAACTGTTCGGTTTGTTCCGAACTGAGGGTGGTCAGATCAGCCCCGAGTTCTACACAATGCTCTTCACGATGCATGCGTCGGTCATGATTTTCCTTGTGATCATTCCGATTCTGGCCGGTGCGTTCGGCAATTTCCTGATTCCACTGCAGATCGGGACCGATGATATGGCCTTTCCGGCGCTCAACATGCTGAGCTACTGGTTCATGTGGCCAGCAATCGCGTGCTTCGGGTGCAGCTTCTTTGTGGCGGGTGGAACAGCCGGGCCGGGCAACGGGTGGACAAGTTATCCGCTTCTGAGCGATCTACCGCAGGCTGCACCAGGCTCCGGTTTGCCGCAGACATTCTGGCTGCTGGGACTGACGCTCGTGGGTGTCTCCTCGATGATGGGTTCTGTGAACTATCTGACAACGATCATCAACATGCGGGCTCCCGGCATGACCCTCTTTCGGATGCCATTGACAATCTGGTCCATGTTTATCACGGCCATCCTACAGGCTTTTGCATTGCCAGTTCTGACCGCAGCTGGGTTCATGCTGCTGTTCGACCGGCTCAATTCCATTCTTCCGACCGACATTCACTCTGTGTTTTTCATTCCCGCCAACATCGTCGTGAACAACTCAGCCCCGACCGTCGGTGGCGGTCAGCCACTGCTGTGGCAGCATCTGTTCTGGTTCTATTCGCATCCTGCGGTGTACATCATGCTGTTGCCGGCGATGGGAATGGTTTCGGACATGCTGGCCTGTATGAGCCGCAAACCCGTGTTTGGTTACAAGCCGATGGTCTATTCGATGGCAGCCATCGCCGGGCTTGGATTTATCGTGTGGGGCCACCACATGTTTACCAGCGGTATGAATCCGGCATTGGGTATGACTTTCATGACGTCCACGATGATGATTGCTCTGCCTTCGGCCATCAAAGTGTTTAACTGGATCGGAACAATCTGGGGCGGTGATCTCAAGTTCAACGGTGTGATGCTGAATTGCTCGGGGTTCGTCGCGATGTTCATTGTCGGCGGCCTGAGCGGCATCTTTATGGCAGCAGTGCCTGTGGACATCTATTTTCACGACACGTACTTCATTGTGGCTCACTTCCATTACGTGTTGTTTGGTTCCACGCTGTTCGGAGTCTTCGGGGCGATCCAGTTCTGGTTCCCGAAGATGTTTGGTCGCGAAATGAACGACACCGTGCAGAAGTGGCATTTTGCGTTGTCCTTCATCGGGTTCAATTGTACATTCTTCCCCATGCATTTGCTGGGAATTGCTGGTATGCCACGCCGCTACGCCGATCCTTATCTGCACGGCTACCTGGAACACCTGCTGCCCATGAATCGCTTCATTACGCTGTCGGCAATCCTGATGGGTGTGGCTCAGTTCCTTCTGCTGGGTAACTTCTTCTACAGCATTTTTCGCGGCAAAAAAGTCGGCCGCAACCCATGGAATGCAAATGGTCTCGAATGGACCGCCCCATCACCGCCAGGTCATGGTAACTTTGACATTGCTCCGGTGGTCTATCGTGGCCCTTATGAGTACTCATCACCTGAAGCTGAAGCGATCGGTCAGGACTATATTTTGCAAACAGTGCCGCATGTCAAGGGCGTCGCGAAGCGGGCCCATCATTGAACCGGACGGTGCGGTTCTGGCAAACGACACATGAAGCTGTCGCGACCCGGTTTTTGAAAGAGTGTGTTTGTGTCTGTTCAGCCTGAAAATGTTCACCCGGTTGTCAGAAAGCTTGCGACGGTCACGTGCCTTGTTGCATTGCTTCCGATCAGCATGGGTGCGCTTGTCACCACGCTGAACGCCGGGATGGCGTTTGCTGACTGGCCGTCTTCTGACGGACACAACATGTTGCTTTACCCCTGGTTCCGCGATTTTGCGGCAAATCCGGACAAGTTTACGGAACATGGTCATCGACTGGCGGGGATGCTGATCGGATTCGTCAGCGTGTGTCTTGCCTTGACCAGCTATTACCTCGACCGCAGTTGGGTGAAATGGTTTACGACGGCAATCCTGTTGTCTGTGATCGCTCAAGGTGCGTTGGGTGGGGCTCGTGTATTGCTTGACCGGCAACTTCTGGCGCTGCTTCACAGTGTCACCGGTGCTGCGTTCTTCAGTTTGTGCGTCGTGTTCCGCCTGATGTGTTCCCCACAGTGGTCGAACTGGCGTCAACAAACCGATGAACGCATCGGTCCGCTCTTTGCCTCCCTGATTGCATTGACTCCTGTGATCATTCTGGGACAGTATGTTCTCGGCGGTGCGCTGCGGCACTTCCATACGATGCTCGATGAGCATCTTGCCGGGGCCGGAATTGTCTCGCTCAGCGCGTCCCTGGCAGCGTTTGGCCTGATGCGATCACAGAACGGACTGCTGCGAAGTTCCGGCTTGATGATGGTCTTCGCATTGCTGCTGCAGGTCATGCTGGGAGCAGGGTCGTATTTGACAAAACTGGGCCTGCCGCAGATTGGTTATGTCGCAGTGGCTGGCTCACTCAGTCAAACCGTGACGTGTTCGCTGCATACGGTGTTCGGCATGTTTCTGCTTTCCAGTTCTGTCGTTGCCGCCACGTCACTGGCTGTGCTCCACAAGGCCGGGCAGCTGTCTGGTTTGCAGATTGAATTGCCAGCGGTGGGTAATCGGGGGACAGTCGCATGAGTACGATTGCACCAGTGGCTGACAACTTGTCACATGCTCTGGACTCCGCGAGATCCGGCTTTGTGGCCATAATGATGAGTCGCTTCGCTGATTACCGCCAGATGGCTCGTCCCCGCATTATGATCATGTCAGCGGCGGCGGTGTTGTCGGGTTTTGTTTTGGCATCACCCATTGTGATGTCATGGCCGGTCGTGTGCATTGCGATTGTTGGTATCTGTTGTCTGGTCGCCGCATCGAGCGTGTTGAATCAGGTCATGGAATCGGCGACGGATCAGCGAATGAACCGCACGTCCGATCGCCCGGTCGCCAGTGGAAGAATTTCGCGTCTCGAAGGGGCTGCTTTCGGATTTGTAGTTTCGGCAATTGGTGCTTCCTTGCTGTGGGTGTTTGTGAATCACACGACAAGTATCGCAGCGTTCTGCACCATGCTGACGTATGTTCTGCTCTACACTCCGCTGAAGCGCATCAGCAGCCTGTGTACGACAGTCGGTGCGGTTCCCGGTGCGATGCCGCCGGTTCTGGGCTGGCTTGCAGCCGGTGGCGAATTCGGACAGGAAGCACTGGCATTGTTTGCGGTGTTCTTTGTCTGGCAGTTTCCGCACTTCCTTGCGATCGGCTGGATCTACCGCGAGGACTACGAACGCGCAGGCTTGAAAATGCTCCCCTCTTTCAGTGACAACGGAGTCCGCACGGGCTGGATTGCGTTATCTTATGCGTTGGCGTTTGTTCCCGTCAGTTGCCTGCCGCGACTCGCAGGACTGGCAGGTCCAGGTTACATGTCGGCAGCATTGGTATTGTCACTCGGCTATCTGTGGCTGACCGTTCGGTTTGTGATGGCCCGAACAAACCTGCGTGCTCGGCAGTTGATGCTTGGTTCCCTGATCTGCCTTCCGGTTCTGTTGTTGTGTCTGGTTGCCGATTATCTGCGGTTGGTTTCCTGAGTCGTTCTCCGAAAAGGGTTCTGA
>JAYSPO010000589.1:0-1359 GCA_043722015.1 Candidatus Kuenenia sp.
AAATCTGCGAACGTTATCCACGATCGCGTGTCCGGGCATTGGATCTCGAAACACTGGCTGCGGCGGCTGGGAAAGAGTTTGCTGCGTGTGATTAGTGAAGAGATAAAACGGCAAAGTCCTCGAAGACTTTTACCGCGAGCTCTGGTGACGTCTCAGTGTCGAAATTTTGATGGAGCCATCCACGTCCCCCTGGCGATCGACGCGCTGCTCAAATCAGGAGAACTAGTCCAGCGCGGAGACCTGATCGGCCTCGCGGATCAGCAGGTCGTGCTGACAAAACGACAACGGGAAGTTCTGGATCTGTTGCTGCCGATGATCGCTGCCAACGAACGGACACCGCCGACGCATCGAGAACTTTACGCCGTCACGGATCGCATGAGTCCGGGTGATGTCGAGCAGTTGCTGAAACTCTGTCGTGAAGACGGAATTCTGATTGCCGTCAGTCATGATCTGTCCTGGACGCCGACAGGCCTGGAACTTCTTCGCACCGGACTGCGTGAGCTTTTTCAGACCAAACCTGCTGTCACGCTCGCCGAAATCCGCGACGCCTTGCAGATGACACGGAAACACGTCGTACCTTTGGCCGAATACTGGGACGCTCAAAAAATCACGATTCGGAACGGTGATATCAGGACCGCCGGGTCGGAGTTGTGACCTATACTCCACGAGGTCGAAAATGAGCCCGGCGAGCGGAGCGGCGTGAGCCCTCCGGTACCTCGTTTTTGTACCGGCAAGCTGACGCATGCCGCTCGCCAATTGTCTCACTCATGACCGCGCATTCATCTCAACGCATCAGACTCGGCGTCGCACGATTTTCTTTGCGATTTCTGCGTTCTTTTGCAGCAATCCAGCCCTGAGACCAACGAGGTTAGTTTGGAGTGCGGCGACTTGTCGCCGCTTCGCCTTTCCGACACGGCATTTTTGTCAATCGACACGGAACACAGCAAACATTCCATTTCAATTTCAGGTGCAGTTGGCAGAACAATCGAACATGTTTCCCAAAGCCAGATTACTGGAAAAAGAAAGCGGTGACGAGTCGCCGCACTCCAAAGGTCGCTTGTTTTGGGTCTAACTGTTACTCGCCGTCGGTCAGTGATGGCCGCTACCACTCGCCGCCACGTGCAAATTTCTGTTTTGCATTGTCGCGGAACTGCCGCGACGCAGTGCTCAGGTTGTCCAGAATCTCTTCAGTTGTCAGTCCTGATGAATTCCGAGCTGCAGCGATGACGGTTTCACATTCGTTCGTATCCATGAATTTGGCGGCTTCCAGCAACTGAGGCTGTTCCTCCGGCGTGATCACCATGAACCCGTGCTTGTCGGCATGAATGAGATCGCCGGGGCTCACCTTGCGACCGAAGA
>JAYSPO010000590.1:0-1430 GCA_043722015.1 Candidatus Kuenenia sp.
GAGATTGTCAGCACTGCGTTGCGATCGCGGGACGTGGCAGCAACGCGAATGCAGTCAACCGCACAACTGCGGGCTCGACTGACGATGTCACTACCGGTCAGATTTTTCCGCGCCACTGCTGCAATCGTCTGCAGGATTGCCTTATCAACGATGTCGCGCCGCAGATCACCATAAATGCCGCGCGCTCGGCATTCTGCTGCCGCAATTCGCTGGCAGTCGCGCCACAGCTTTGCGACTTCTGCCTGTTGTATTGTGTCGAGTTTCATTTGCATTTCTCCACATAATTAGAAACCGAAACTAATTCGAATCGCTGAAACAGAATCTAAGGTCAGCGATGCCATCGCCGAAACGGTCGGTGATGCAATCGCAAAGCAATATCGTTATGAAACGCGCTTCGATGGAAAACTTGCCCGGAAAAACTAAGCGAATTTCGAATATAATAATAAGTCGCGAAGGGGAGCTGAGCCTCGCGTTTGGAGAGGAGAAAGCGCGACCTATTACAAACCATAGCCTCAACATAATTAAGCAACGATAGTCGATGTAACGAATTAGTATTCCTAACTCATTGGAGACAATCATGACCACAGCAATCAGTTCTGAACGTGACGCATCACAGCATGAGCGTGATGTGGAAGACGCCCTTGAAGACATCGCGGCGCTCTCATCCGAGGCTCTGTCTCACCTGATGCGAGAGTCCCGAATCGCGATGGGGTATCAGTGCGAGGATGAGTGGGTCATCGAGCAAGTGCGGCACCGATGGCGATATTTTGTGAAGCACTGCAAGGACTCCGCATCGACCGTGGAATCATCGTGGCGGTCGTACGTGAAGAACTTTCGTGCGGTCCATGATTCGTGGAAATGCAGCTTCGCTGGCAGCACGGACTATGCGTGGGGGAACTCGCAGTTCGAAGTTCGTTCGTATGCAGATCCCAACATGGGCTGGGCGCAGGGCTACTTCGAGAGTGGCATCATGAGACAACTTGGTTGTGTCTTCCATCGCTGCAGCATGAGCGATGGATATCCACCAGCCGAAGTGATTGCGGCGTTCCCCGGTTACACACCACTGACGGCCACGTTCGAATGGGTGGCGGATGCCGGAAGTTTTCTTGGAAAGCGTGTGGAGAACTGGCAGTACGTGTGCCATCCCGACTTTGAGGCACCGCGTCAGGGGGAAAAGCGGCATGGGTCGTTCACGGCGTACATGGCTGTGGACTGGGATCGGATGGATTACGAACGCGACATCCAGCCGTATCGAAAAGCGAGGTGAGGCAGGGGGGCGTCGAGGAATCTCGGCGTTAATGTGATCCGGGTGGCGTCACGTGGAGTGGTCCCAATCCCACTGAGGAATACCTAATGAGAAAAGCACTTCTGAATTGCTCTCCTGCGGAACTGATCGCAATGGCCACTGGACATGCGGCTCCGCATCAGGC
>JAYSPO010000591.1:0-2610 GCA_043722015.1 Candidatus Kuenenia sp.
CCGTTCCGGCAGGTGTCTGGCAATTGCCGGAACGGCGCTGCGCTTGGTCCGGCCTACAGACTGGACAATCCATTTGGAACACTGATCTTCGCTGATCTCCGCTGATAATTGCATCAAAGGCAGGAGTATTTGAAACAAGCGACAGGTCTTTGGAGTGCGGCGACTCGTCGCCGCTTTGCCTTTCCAACACGGAATTTTTGTCAATCGGCGTGAAAAACAGCGAACATTCCATTTCAATTTCAGGTGAAGTCCGCAGAACAAATGAATGTCGTTCCCAAGGGGAAATTACCTGAAAAAGAAAGCGGTGACGAGTCACCGCACTCCAAAGGTCGCTTGTTCAGGGACCACAGCAGCTCTGTGGCTGGTTTTCGAAGCGTTCAATGACAGCGGGCATCGGAATGGTAGAAGCTTCCTTCTTAACATTACGAAACAGTTCAGGCCCGCCTCTTGAGTATCGATTGTGACGATTAAGGCGATTTTAACAATTTTGAAATGCCACATGCGCTAAGCCCGGCAGAATCGACCGCAGAGAAACCTTGAAACTCAGCGTGAAGTCACCGGGATTGTTAAGACGTTCACAATAATGAAAGTCGCGCCAGAAAGAACAACCGATAAAACGTTCAGGTCAGCCTCGCATTGTTTGATGGTATGCACGAGCGTCTTTTCACAATTGTTCGAATTGGTGAATCCGTCACAGCCAGGGTTCGGTCCTGATGCAACGCATTCGGGCATTGAACCTTTCGCTGATCGGCCGAGGAGCTTAACGTGATCCGTAGATCAGCGAACGCACTTGCTTTCTTACTGGCTGTCGCGGTATCAATTCCGATCTATGGACAGACAGCGGAATCGCGATCGGGCGATCGCTTCGCAGATAGCCTGCAAGAACTGCAGCAGCGTATGGAAGCGCTGGAAACCCAGAACGCGAGTCTGGAATCGCAGTTGAACGCTCAGCGAAAATTGAACCTCGGTGATGAACCGGACTTTTCTGAATCACCCGAGAGTGCGGAAAACGTACCTGATTCCCTTGAAGCGCTGCTGAAGGCGACAGAGAAGACAGACGATCGTCTGAGCAAGATCGAAGAAGGAATCAAAAAGGACGCCGAAGCCGCAAAGAAAAAGAAGGAAGAAGACGCGAAGAAGGAAAAGAAGTGGTTCGAGAAATACACGATTCGGGGATACGCCCAGTTTCGAGTGAATGAAGTTTTTGACAACGACGGACCCGCGAAGGCCCATCATGTTGGGGACAGCTCGATCGGGGACAACCAGAGTTTTCTGATCCGCCGCGCCCGCCTTATCTTGTCGGGGGACGTGTCTGAACATGTTTCTCTTTACTTTCAGCCTGACTTCGCGTCAAACGTTCCAGGCAGTCCGGACGCCAATCAGTTCGCTCAGTTCGAGACCTCTACGCGGACGTGTTTCTTGACGACGACAAGGAACTACGCTTTCGCATCGGGCAGTCCAAGGTTCCCTACGGCTGGGAGAATCTGCAGTCCAGTTCCAACCGACTGCCTCTTGACCGCAGCGATTCATTGAACACTGCCGTTCGCAACGAACGTGACCTGGGGATTTTCTGCTACTGGACTCCCGTCGAAGTGCAGGACACTTTCAAATACATCATGGATGAAGGGCACAAGGGATCCGGAAACTACGGTCTTTTCGGAGTGGGTGTTTACAATGGTCAGGGTGGCTCGTTTCGTGAGCAGAATGATGACCTGCATGCCGTGGCTCGTGTGGCCTATCCGTTTTGGTTGAACGACTGCCAGTTGGTTGAAGTCGGAATGCAGGGATACACCGGGCAATACACGGTCCTGACAAGCCCCATCAGCCCGCTTGGAGTCGGAGCGGCGGCGGCTCCAGCCAGCAATCCCGAGGGAATCAAAGATGAACGTCTCGCATGGACGTTCATCTATTACCCGCAACCCATCGGATTTCAATCCGAATGGACGGTCGGACGTGGTCCGTCTCTGAATGATGCTCAGACCAGCATCGGCCACTCTGCCCTGTACGGTGGCTACGCGATGGCGATGTACCGCCAGAAACTTGAAAAAGGTGAGCTGATTCCATTTGCTCGCTGGAACTACTATCAGGGCGGATACAAAACGGAACGAAATGCACCCTACTCGAAGATTGAAGAGTTGGAGTTTGGTACCGAATGGCAGTTCTCCAAATCACTTGAGTTCGTCGCGATGTACACGATCACAGACAGAACCAACACTCAGGCCATCGGCTCCGCGAACACTCCGTCGTACGAACAGTTTGACGGGCGACTCTTGCGCTTCCAGGTGCAGGTGACTTATTAGGTGAACATCGCCATTCGTGGCATACAAGCTCGAATCGCGATCGAGTGAATGACTTGCGGCAAACCCACTCGCTTGCGCCTCGTGCTTGTATTTGCTGTGGCCATTCAAAGTTGTCTGGTACCCGCCAGCGATTCGGCCACCATGCTGACTACGATCCACCCATAACGGAAGTTCCGTTTGTCCGGATTGTGCTGCGGCAGAATGTACTTCCACGGCGATGACACAGTCTTTGCTTTGAGTCCCCCACGACTATAGGGGACTGTCGTTTTAGTCTCCTGGGTCGGCATTTTCGTTTAACGGCGAGCCGCAG
>JAYSPO010000592.1:0-5871 GCA_043722015.1 Candidatus Kuenenia sp.
GTCGATAACAGTCACGAGTTCCGACTGACTCCCTGGACGAATGACCCGGTGTCCGACATGTGCGGTGAAGCGATTTATCTGCGAGATGAAGAGACTGGACGATTCTGGTCGCCTTCGCCGCTGCCCGCTCGCGGCACGAATACGTATCTCGCGCGACACGGCTTCGGATACAGTATTTTTGATTACACACAGGATGGCATCACCACTGAACTGTGCATCTACGTCGCCATTGACGCGCCGGTGAAATTTGCCCGGTTGAAGATCAGCAATCACTCGGGGCGGTCTCGGCAGTTGTCCGTCACCGGATACTGGGAATGGGTACTTGGCGAACTCCGCAGCAAGTCGCTGATGCATGTGGTGACAGAAGTCGATCCCGTCACAGGGGCAATCTTCGCTCGCAATTTCTACAGTCCCGAGTTTGCCGACAAGATCGCGTTTGTGGACTGCAGTGAGTCCATTCGTACTGTGACCGGCGATCGAACTGAATTCCTTGGACGAAACGGAACGACATCCAGTCCCGCCGCCATGCGACGCACGCGTTTGTCCAATCGCAGTGGTGCCGGGATGGATCCCTGCGCTGCAATTCAGACACAGATAACGCTCGGCGACCAGCAGGAAAGAATCATTGTCCTTACGATCGGTGCAGGCACAGGTGAAGATGACACGCGAAACCTCGTGCAACGATTTCGAGGCGAAGCGAATGCTCAAAAGTCGCTGGAGGGCGTCTGGCACTACTGGAGCCAGACGCTGGGAGCAGTATATGTGGAGACCCCCGATCCGGCCGTGAACTTTATGGCCAATGGCTGGCTGTTGTATCAGACCCTCGCATGTCGCATGTGGGCTCGCACGGGTTTTTATCAATCCGGTGGTGCGTACGGTTTTCGCGATCAACTACAGGATGCAATGGCACTGGTTCATGCCGAACCACGCCTGCTGCGCGAACATCTGCTGCGCGCGTGTTCGCGGCAGTTTCGTGAAGGAGATGTTCAGCACTGGTGGCATCCTCCCGCTGGCCGAGGTGTGCGAACCCACTTCTCGGACGACTTCCTGTGGCTGCCCGTGGCGTTGTGTCGATACGTGCAGATGACAGGTGATACCGGTGTGCTGGAAGAACGGGTTCCCTTTCTGAGTGCCCGCGCACTGCATGCGAACGAGGAGGCCAACTACGACCTGCCGACGATCTCTGACGATATCGGGTCCGTCTACGAGCACGCCGTTCGCGCGATCGACAATGGGCTGAGGTTTGGTGTTCACGGTTTGCCGCTGATGGGTTGCGGTGACTGGAATGACGGGATGAATCTGGTCGGACAGCATGGTCGCGGAGAAAGTGTGTGGCTCGCATTTTTCCAGTACGATGTGCTGACAAAGTTTGCTCATCTGGCTCGTCAGCAAGGTGACGTCACCACAGCCGATCGCTTTGTCATTGAGGCGGGCCGGCTACGCGGTCACGTCGAACACAACGCCTGGGACGGCGAATGGTATCGTCGTGCTTACTTCGATGACGGGACTCCGCTTGGATCATCCGAGAACAGTGAATGCCAGATTGATTCGATCTCGCAAAGCTGGTCAATTCTGTCCGGGGCAGGCACCCAGGAACGTTCGTTGCAGGCCATGGCGAGTGTGGACCGCCGCCTTGTTCGGCCCGAGGCAAAGTTGATTCAACTCCTGGATCCGCCGTTTGACAATTCGGAATTGAATCCCGGTTACATCAAGGGCTACGTCCCCGGCGTTCGCGAAAACGGCGGTCAATACACTCACAGCGCCATCTGGACCGTCATGGCCTTTGCCGCCATTGGCAACACCGAACGTGCGTGGGAGTTGTTCAACATGATCAACCCGGTCAATCACGGATCAACGCCTCAGGGAATCAGCATTTATCGAGTGGAACCTTATGTTGTCGCTGCCGATGTCTACGCTGTCGATCCGCATCTCGGCCGTGGTGGCTGGACATGGTACACAGGATCGTCAGGCTGGATGTACCGCCTGATCACAGAATCGCTGCTGGGGCTGCAACTTGAAGCAAACACGCTGCGTTTCACACCGCGTCCGCCGAAAAGCTGGCCGTCGTTCAAATTCCATTATCGTTTTCGCGAGACACTTTATCACATCATGATTCAGAATGGCGGCGATGGAAAGACGATCCGACGGATGACCATCGACGGAGTGGACCAATCGGAACATATTGTGTTTCTTGTTAATGACCAGGGCAATCATGATGTCGGGATTGAGCTGGAATAGGGGTACTTTCGGGTTTTCGCTCTGATCACATCAATCTCCAGTCAGGCTGTAACTTTACTTTGTCATTTGGTCGCGTCACGGATGGCGGATTTGCGCGAGCGATTACCGTCAAGGAATGTGGTCCTGCGGTGTTCGTTGCAAAACATACTCACTCAAGGATCGCGTCGTCATGAAACAGTTTCTGATTGTGTTGTTGGTGATGGGATTTGCATCAGCGGCCCTCGCTCAGGGGCCGGATGGCCTGGGAACTGGCCTGTGCCAGTCACCGTTGCATGAGCAATTCAATTTCGGCCAGTTGATTGAGAGTGGTACACCAAAGGTTCGTGGCTTTGTTGTGGCACGGCGACAGTGGCCTTTGTCCCACGCCCGATCTCACTGGAAAATGAAATGGACGCCCCAAGAACGACGCTTAGCCGTCGGGCGATGGACAGCCCGAGTCCGACACCCTGAATTCCATTTTGGCGAGCAGTCTCGGTGCGAAAAAATGGTTCTCCGAGGTGCTGAATATCCTCCGGGGCGACCCCTTCGCCAGAGTCGCGGATGGAGACGTTTGCCGCCGTGGAATCCACACGTAGTTGAACTATTACCGGAGTCCCTCGCAGGCTGAATTTGAAAGAATTGTCGAGCAGAATGGTAAGTAACTCCAGCAGTAGCGTTGGATGGCTTGAGATAAGACATTCCTCACGACTTTCAGACTCCCATTTCAGGTCAGCAAATCTTTCGTGATCGGAAAAGGATGAAACGAAGGACTTCAAAAACGTGCCGAGTTCAATCACCTGACATTCCGGGACAGCAGCGTCACCATCAGCTCGCGCCAGAAACAACAGTGCGTCAACGATGTTCTTGAGATGCGTCGCACGACCGTGAACAAGCGACAGGACGCGATGGTATTCCTCGGCCGAGCGATCGCGCCGCAGGGTGACTTCAATTTGCCCGAGTATGGCTGTCAGTGGTGTTCGCAGCTGATGCGATGCGTCGCCAGTGAATCTCTGCTGACGCAAAAACGAGTCCTGCAATCGGTCCAGCAGTGCATTGAATGCGAATGTGAGTTCGGCCAGTTCATCCCGAGTGGCGGGGGCTGGCAATCGCTCCGCCACGCGATCGGCGTTGATTTCCTGAGTCGCAACCGTCATCTCCCGCAGCGGGCGTAACGCGCGTCCGCAAACAAATCGTGCAGAAGCCCATGCACCAAGCCACACAAAGACTGACAACGAAATCAGTGTAACCACCATCCGGGCTCGCACGATGCGCGAAGGTTCCAATGAGACGGCGGCTCTCAAGCACAAAGCAGCATGAATTTGAGCGCCTGGATCGGTATTGTCGTCGTGCGTCGTTGGCATTGCTGCACCACTCGTAATCCTGCGCTCAGCGATCAGCCAGTGTTCAGTTTCCTGCAGAAACAGTTTGTCGTCCGTTTGTGGTCGCAACGGCATGTCACTCAGTGCGACACGAAATGCGTTTGTGTTTGCGTCGTGCGACTGGTCAATGGACTTACCGTTCTCGTCAATCACACACCAGACGATGTCGTTTGCAAGTGGGGAAGTTCCAAAACTCAGCGTCCGACCATTGGACTCCCATTCAATTCCCTGCGGCAATTGTTCGACTGCCGCCATTAAGGCACGAATTGTTGCTGACGCCTGATCTTCGACCTGTCTATGCAGAAAGCCGCTGGCGAACCAGTAGAACGCTCCGGAAAATGCAATCAGCACAACGCCGATCATTGCCAGAAAGAAAACCGACAGTCGAGTCGCCAGCGGCAGTTGAGTTGTCAGTTGCATGCGATCACCGGCATTCGTCCCCAAAGCGGTAACCTCTGTGCCGTAACGTGTGAATCAGTCGCGGACCGACGGCTTCAAGTTTTTTTCGCAACTCCATGATATGCACTTCGAGCGTATTGGAAATGCCGTCGTATCGATCGTTCCAGACCTTTTCATAGAGGCGTCTTTTTGGAAGCACTTCGCCTGGATGACGAATAAAATAAACCAGCAAGTCTGATTCGCGGGCAGTCAGTTCGAGTCGATGTCCGTCGCGTTCGACGCGATGAGTTGCGAGATCCACGCTGACGCCCGCTTCCGTCAGCACAGTGGTGAGCGTTCTATACTGGCGTCGTGTCAGGACCCGGATGCGTGCCAGCAACTCTTCGAACGCAAATGGTTTGCAAAGATAGTCATTGGCACCATTTTCCAGTCCGCGAACTCTGTCTGACACGGCATCGCGAGCCGTCAGAAACAGGACAGGCGTTGTCGTGTTGTCTTTGCGAAAACGCCGCAGCAACGTGAGCCCGTCGGCACCCGGCAACGACCAATCCAGCAACACGACATCCCACGACTGTTCTTCCAGCAGAAGCCATCCGGTGATTCCCTCTGACGCTCGTTCGACGACGAATTCTTCTTCCCGCAGTCCGCGCACCACGAAGTCGGCGATTTCGTCGTCGTCTTCAATCACCAGCACGCGGGCAGTCATCTTTTTGCTCCGGAGTCTTAATCACCGATGGCCGTGTTGCAGCCGTCAAGTGGTTCCCCTTTGTTAAAAGTCTGAGACGAGGCGACAAACGTCGCCTCGTCGGTCCGAATGACTAATCGACAGTGATCTCAATTTCCACGTCGATGTCTGCCTCAATCTCTTTCCCGTCAGCGGAAGTCAGAATGACTTCGTAGCCTTCGAGTTCCATTTTTTCGTCTTCAACTTCGTAGATGGCTTCGGCAGACTTCAATGTGGACTTCGGAAACTTCCTGGCGAGGGCATCAGTTACGATCTTTGGCAGTTCCTTCAGATCGATTGATCGTTCGACTTCTTCGATCTCGCCGTCTTCCTCGACGGTGACGTCAATAACATGTCCTTTCTGGGACAGGGTTACTTCATAGACGACTTTTGATTCGTCCTGCTCGTCTTTGTCCTCTTCCTTGCCATCGTCTTTCGTGTCAGCGGCCTTGTCATCGTCATCGTCATCATCTTCTTCCTCTTCTTTGACGACATCTTTGGTTGCCTTCTTCAGTTCTGCATCGGGAAACATTTTCTTGATCGAATTGACAACTGCCTTTGGCAGCTTATCAATCGCCACGGCTTCCTCCTCGTCGTCTGCACGCACTCCGGGACAAAGCAGAATTGCCATCATTCCCGCCACCAATACGCTGAACATTGAAACACGCATCGTTGAGTATCCTTCCGCTTGAGATTTGGTCGCCTCACCGTGACACCACGGCAAGTAAGCGATTCAACAGCATCTTAGCGGCTGCAAATGAGGTGATCGTGAACTCAACATGAGAAATTTCTTATCCTCGCTCTACGAATCAGTTTGCGAACTTGCACATTGGTTCCCAAACAGGTCGTACATGAAGCAAGGAGTAATTCGTAGTCTGAAACGCTTGAATGTTCAGCAAAACAGCCCATTCTGTGCGTTTTTGTCGATTCCGGCCAGTGTAATTTCTTCGAGTATCCGCGGAGAGAAAGCCTGCTCCAGACGCTGCAGTTGTTCGTGATAGTGTGCTGTGATTTCCGTACGAACGTGGTCGGTGACAACAAAGCGATGAGTTGGCACACCTGCCAGTAAGCCTACCCGGTCGAGGACGAGAAAGTTGATCAGGACGCTTGTGTCCGCGATGACGACAATTTTGCACATCAACTTCCATCCGT
>JAYSPO010000593.1:0-3626 GCA_043722015.1 Candidatus Kuenenia sp.
GGAAAAGTTCTCAGCGCGGTCCGCGTGAGTTGCTGGCTGGACTGACATCGGATGACTTACCAGCCAATCGCCGACCGATCTGGAACAAGGTCATGGGGCTAAGCCTGCTGCTGACATTGATCGCCGCTATCGCTCTGCCTGCCGCAGTCATCACAAATGTGCTGCCGGAGAAAGAAGCGTTCGGCGGGATGTCATGGAAGATTGTCGGATTTTTTCTGGCGGGCTTCTCCTGGCTGGCTGTCGGGCTGTTGCTGTTGCGGCGAAGTCTGCAACGGCGCGCGGGCGATGCGGTGGAAGGATCGCAGATTTCCAGCCTGACCGGATTGTCGTTGGCCAACGCAGCGCGCAATCCGCAGCGGAGTCTGCTCACTACGGCCTTAATCGCGTTTGCCACATTCGTCATCGTTGCCGTCGGTGCGGGCCGCAGAAATCCGGTGTCGGAAACGCCGGATCTGAAGTCGGGCAACGGCGGGTTTTCGCTGGTCGCCGAATCTTCGTCGCCGATTCTGTTCGACATGAATACAGCCGAAGGGCGAGCACGTTTGAATCTGAATACTTCCACACCGACAACACTGCCGGACAACACCAGAGTTTTCAGTTTTCGAATGCAGCCGGGTCAGGATGCGAGTTGCCTCAATCTGTTTCAAGCCACCTTGCCGACTCTGCTCGGTGCTACCGACGAATTCATCGCGCGCAATGGCTTTCGATTCGCCGACACGCCAGGGGACAATCCGTGGAGCACACTGGTCAAGCCAATGCCTGACACGACATCACCAGCCAGCCCAATACCGTTGCCGACGATCCCCGTGATCGGTGACATGAACACGTTGCAGTACAGTCTGAAAAAAGGCATGGGCGAAATCATTCTCGCCCCGGATGAGCAGAATCCGAAATATGCCCTGCAGGTTGTCGGTATGCTGGACGGCAGTGTCTTCCAGGGCGTGCTGGTGATGTCCGACGACAATCTCAAACGCATCGCCCCGGATGTTTCAGGGTCTCGGTACTTTCTTGTCGAAACATCCGACGCCGCAACGTCCGCAGATCAGGCGGCATCCTCGCTCGAAACAGCGTTACAGCCATATGGCATGGACACCGAACTTGTCAGCCGTCGGCTCGCGAATTTCCTTGCCGTCCAGAACACCTATCTATCGACATTTCAGATGCTGGGCGGGCTCGGGTTGCTCGTCGGAACGTTTGGGCTGGCCGCCGTGATGATGCGAAACGTAATTGAACGTCGCGCGGAAATCGCCTTGCTGCGATCCCTGGGATTCCGTTGGTTCCGCATCGTCTGGCTCGTGCTGGCAGAAAATACGTTGCTGCTCTTCTGGGGCATCCTCACCGGCTCCGCCGCCGCCCTCATCGCGATGCTCCCGCATCTGCTCAGCACCGGCGCCGACATCCCGTGGATCGAACTTGCAGTCACGCTCGGAGCGGTCCTCATCATCGGCACTCTGGCCGCCGTCTTCCCGATCTACACGTCCCTCCGCGTCCCGATCCGCGAAGTGCTCACGACCGAGTAACTCCGTGACTCAACTGCTCGAATCGAATCGTGGGGCAGGCTTCCAGCCTGCCGGTACTGTCGGTGAGCTTAGAATCAGCTTACATAAACATTTCGTCACGAGCGCCCGTTGATGGCTGCGGACAGTTCCAGCAGACGACTAAATGGTTTACAACTTCTCCCACACCTTCAATTTCGCGCACAGCGCTGCAGACATCAAAGTCATCGCTGCAAACCCGGATAACGCCTTCAAGGCAGATGCCGTTCGGTAATTTGCGAACCACAAGTGACCCGATGTCCAAGCCATTTGCAGCATTCAATGCGAGACGAACGTCGGTCTCTAACTGGTGGGCAGAACGGGAAACTGCCGATGCGGAACGAAGAGTTAACTCTGTGGGACGAGTTTTTGCAGCCATAGCTTCCTCCGTGTCGAACCAAAAAGCACTCCCTAAGAACACTCCTGAGTCGCCGAACTGATGTTACCCAGCAGAAATGGCGTGGATAGTTTCATCTTCCACATGCAAGACAGAATTTGAAGAAATTTGCCAAAAATCTCAGGCCGCAGTTTTTCGTACTTTCCTGAATTCACATTCGAATCAATATTTGCTGCAATGCGGCTGGTTCGTTACCATCGGCTGAAATCACCGCTTGGGTCGTTTCACCGGCCATTTGCGGCGAAACTTATTCCAATTACGTTGCGAACAATTCGTTGATTCCATGGTGCGGTGAAGTTCGAATTTGGGACGATCCGAGGTGCAGCCGATACCAAATTCCGGAGCGGAAAAATCTGCCTCAGTTTAATAGTTCAATAAACAGAAGGTGACTATCGTTCCGCAGATCGACAAATTCAGCCTTTTCACAAAACTGCGGCGCTGTCAAAATCAGGCTACTGAAGAATGTTGCCTGAATTCAAATGAATTCAAAATCCTGTACCCGAGGTTCTCCTTACGTCAGTTCGTTGCGTTCACACACACCTGCCTCGGGACGTCTTACAAAAACTGTTGCACCTGATTGACTTGAGGGTTCAAACACTGTGTTTGGAATCCAGCTTAATGTGCTGTGAAAGGCTATGATCTTCGAGTGCTGTCATGCCAAACGAAAATTCCCTGCCCGACGAATTACGTGGTCTGATTGAAAAGCGATCTGTGAAAGATCGACGAAAAAAAACTCCGGACCGATTATCCGATGATGATGATGGACAGGCTGTCAGCCCGGCTTCGGCTCGCAAGCCGCCGCGCGATCGTCGCCAGCAAAAGAACTTCCGCGATTTGCTCGACGACGACGACGAATAGCCGTGGCTGTTGATCGCTGAACGTTACAGACCGAACGCAGGATTCAGGCGTTCCATGTCTCCGCTCGCGATGTTGCTGTGAGCTTGACATTCGCGGGTGTTCGGTAATTCTTGAGTGCCAGATTCAAACTGTCAGTTTAGTCAATCAGGGGATTAACATCCCCCGCTCGCCGAAGGTAGCGATCAATTCCAACCACGTGCAGAAAAGAAATTGCCTACTGCTTTGTCAAATCTTAATCTTCGGGTGGCCGGGGTTGGAGGGCGATAGCCCGAAACCCCGGGGCTTCCTTCGCTCCGATCAGTCCAGCCCCGGCCACCCAACCCGCAATCCTTGCTTTGACAAAGCACTACCCAGGTTTGGCTTTTGCTTCTCGTTTCATGCGGAGATCCATCACCAGCTCGAAACTACTCTTGAAATCGGGCAGATTGGTAGTCAAGGCCTGAAACTGTCCCTGCGGCAAGGCCAGCAGGTCAAGGGCTTTTGTGCAACGGACTGTGGCACTTTGAGTCTTCTGTTTGAGCAAGGCGATCTCACCGAAATACTCACCAGCCCCAAGTGTCGCGAGTCGCTCCACATTCTCACCAGAAGACTGTGAAGGACCCTCCGATTCAGATTCCAGGATGACTTCAGCTTCACCGCGCAAAATGATGTAAAGCGAGTCGCCGAGGTCGCCCTTGCGAAACACAACCTCTCCGGGCTCGAAGTGCAATTGTGCGAGTGCAGGACCGCCATCGATTCGGAGTTGAACAGTTTCCGGCGGGATCAAAAGATCGAGTAGCCAGGAAAAGCCAACTTTCAACTTTCGATCGAACCCTGGCAGCTTGCACCAATATACA
>JAYSPO010000594.1:0-2541 GCA_043722015.1 Candidatus Kuenenia sp.
GTGAACACACACGTAGAATCCGGTAGGGTCAGGAAAACTCCGGACTGGGGAGATCGCACCCATCGGAACAGGGGTCTGACCCTGTGGAGGCGAGTCGAGTACTTTGGTCTTGCCAGAGAGGGTCAGACCCCTTTGCGGATAGCCTCAAATTACGGATCGCCTCGAAGGCATCTGATGTTCGAGGCAGTTCGCCAGAGTTGCCCTCTACGTCGTACCCATGAGTTCTCTCACGGCGTTACTGATGTTGGGTTGCCTCATCAGCGATTCGCCCACCAGGACAGCTCCGACGCCTTCAGAACGCAGGCGCTGGATGTGGGCATTGGTGCTGATGCCGCTTTCGCTGACGAGTAGTACGTCGTCGGGAATCTGCTGTTTGACTCGAAACGTATGTTCCAGTGACGTCACAAAGGTTCGCAGGTCGCGGTTGTTGATGCCCAGCAGTTTCGTTCCCGTCGCCAGCACGCGCGGGATGTTTTCGAGGTCGTACAATTCGATGAGAGCATCCATGCCAAGGCTGTGAGCGTAGCCGTACAAGTCCTGCAACTGAACATCATTCAGGCACTCTGCAATCAGCAACACACAGTCCGCTCCGGCGACCCGGGCTTCGGCGATCTGATAGCGATCAATGATGAATTCCTTGCGCATCACCGGGATCCGCACGACCTGACGGATGTCGCGCAGATAGTCGAGATGTCCCTGGAAGAAGTGTTCGTCGGTGAGCACGCTCAGGCAGGTGGCTCCGGCGACTTCGTACTGCCGTGCGATCGTGACCGGATCAAAATCTGCACGAATCAGCCCGGCGGACGGTGACGCTTTCTTCACTTCCGCGATCAAACCGGGGCGTTCCGCAGATTGCAGAGCCGCCAGAAATCCTCGCACTGGTGGGGCAGACGGGATCCGGGCTTCCAGAGACTCAAAAGCCACCCGATCGCGCGCAGCGGCAATTTCCAGGTGCTTCTGGGCAAGGATTTCGTCAAGAATGGTCGACAATGGGCGAACTCCCCGTTCTGATACTCGACGTGATGGTATTGTGATCGCCGATGCTGGTCGAGGCTCTCCAGTGGATTGCTCGGCGATCGTCGAGAAATAATCTTTACGCGGCCAGGAATGAGGCAGCGGCGAGCCATTGTCAATTCACACCGCGTGTTGATTGAATGGGGTCAGACCCCTTCATGACGGAAGTCGAGGCGAAAACTCCAACGATTTTCACTTCGATTCCCGTGAGCAGGGGGTCAGACCCCATTCAATCAACTGCCGCTCGCCAAACTTCGTTCTCCTGCTTTGAAATCTTCGCATGATGTCATTTCTGAATCCGCTTCTTGCTCAAGCCGCCGCCGTACCGGAAGAAGTCACTGTCGGCACTGTCATCACGGCGATGATGTTCCTCATGACGGCCGTGGGCAGTCTGGCGATGATAACCGCCTGGGTGATTCGCTTTGGCCAGACCGGACACGCATTGCCTGCGGCTCGACGTGGTGTGCTGAGAGTTCCGTGGCCCTTGACGGCTGTGGCGGTCGCGTTGTCCGTCTTGTTGATGGCGCTGGTGCTCACTTCGTCGTTTGTGGATCCGGTTCCTGTCGCCAACAACGTCGTGGCCGCCACGCCAGCGGAAGTCCAAGTTGATGCTGCCGGGCCCAAAGCGGCTGCCGAAGGACAACAGGCAGTGCCGGCAACTGAGCCAAAAACCTCCGAGCCACCATTGCCTGATGCAGAGGTGACTGACAGCTCGGCCGTACCAGCTTCAGACAGCAAAAACGCCGTGGGAGGTGACACTAAGTCGTCGAAAAAAAAGAAGAGCATTGATCCAGGTCAGATGAAGAACGCCGTGATCCAGACGATCGTGATGGACATTGTGATGCTGTTAGCCTTTGGCACAGTCGTGCTTGTGGCCAGCAACGCAGGTCGTGTTTACCTTCAGGACTCGCTGGTTTCGCAGTCGCCGAAGTCAGGATCTCGGGCCTTGATTTCTCAGCAATCAGGTCATGCATTTGGTGCCGGAATGGGCTTCGGTTCACCATGGCCTGATCTCGACGACGCTGCTTCAATACCACAGATGCCGGGCTATGACATCCTCGGAAATCGCGGACTGAATGATCCAGAACGAGTTCCTTCCGGGACAACAGCGGATCCGCATGCGTCGCCGAATCTTCCTGTGTCACCCGCTTCGCAGCAGCAGCCCGAAACTTCAGCGTACAACCCGTTTGCTGTCGTGCTGGAAGATGAACCATTCGGCACCGACCCGAATGCGGCTGCGCCTGTCGCAGCCGCGCCGCAGATTGCGGATGAACCGTTTTCGTTGGCTCGGGAGCTGCGATTTGCAGCGGAGGTATTTCTGGCGGCCTACCTTCCGACGACAGCTCTGCGATTACTCATTGTGCTGATTTCAGTGAGCATCGTTGGCGAGCCACCGGCTTCGCATCCGTTTCTGGAAATGCTGGAAGCCGGTGTGAGTGTGCCGATGATTCTGATGATCCTGGTCATGGCAGTGTTCGTGGCCCCGATCGTCGAAGAGCTGCAGTTTCGCGTGGTGATTCTCGGAGG
>JAYSPO010000595.1:0-1474 GCA_043722015.1 Candidatus Kuenenia sp.
GTTGAAATGCTCAGAACGCATTCGGTACACGATCCAGTCTTGATTGATGGAGATGAGTCGGGCTTTCACCTCAGAATGGCCAGCGCTTTGGGTGGCGAATCAAACTCGCTCACAGAGGACGACCACGTCCTGCTCGACATCAGTGTCGCCGCAAATCGCGTATGTCTCCGTGCTATTGAATGTCTTCTGCGGCACAACTGTCAGTTGACTGTCGGCTATGCGGAAGCTGCTGTGTATCACCCGGGACAGGCAGCATTCCAAGATGATGAAGCGGCGTGGATGTCGGAGGACAGCTTGGGAACTGAGAAGGGAGTCGAGAACATCAGTCCATGCGATGAGTTTCTAGGTGAACACCTTGAAGCCGCATCAAACGTCGTTGTGCTTCTCCCGAGTTTTCGGCATGAACGAAGCGCGGCTGTCATCAGCCACGTCGATCCCGCCCTGTTGATCAATCCGACAGACGACGTGATCTGGGTATTGGGGCGTCCCCATCTGGATCAAGACCTTTGGAGGCGTGACGCCATGCGAAAGATCAACAAGATCACGGACGAAGCGAAGGTGTTTGAAGCCAGCACCTTCGACTACCGTGAAGCATGGCGCATCCTCGAGCAGGTCTACAGCGAATGTTGGGAAGTCTCAAACATTACGCTGTCTCCGCTTGGTTCGAAAATGCAGGCGCTGGCAGTGACGTTGTTTTGCATTCGTCACCCGGATGTTCGCGTACTTCTTTCAACGCCTCAGCAGTACAACACGCAGCAATGGTCCGAGGGAGTGCGTGACTTATGGCGAGTCTCCTTTGGCTCCGCGCGTGAGTTTGTGGACGATATTCTTCGAGCGGGTACATTGCAGCTTGAGGGCATCGATCTCTGATCAGTCGCTATGGCTGCCATCGGGCCACAGGGCGTAGTGGGATCTGGCGAAATCCGCAAATGACGGATCGCGTTCGGCGCGGTTCAGCAGCCATCGTTCCCGAAACCAAGCAAAGATATCATCTGCTTGCCGGTCGTAGAATTGAAGACTTGGGCTGTCACCGCGAAGGAATTCAGCAGAATTTGAAGCCGTCGGGACCACGTAAACCTCGCGTTGAACGCCGTGGTAGAGCAGATCCTGATGAAGCCCGGCGGCATGAATGCACTTCTTGACCACTTCACGTCTGTTTCGGAATCCCGTGCCCCAGAGTTCGCTCTTGGCTGTCGGAATAAGCCGTCGAGTTGCGAACGCACGCATCTCGTCGTAGAGACCATTCAGGAACTGAAACTCTCCTGATCCGCGAGTGAATCCAACTGGAATGAACATTGACTCGGATCGAAATTTCAATCGGTTGTAAAGAGACGAACGTCCAAGAGCGGACGTAGTCGTGATAAGAGCAACTTCGCCGGACCGCTCAGCTTGGCTGATCAAGGATTCTCTGCCGCCATACTTTTGCTGAAAGCGAGATGTGACCTCGCGACTAGCTGCCAGCATCGCAACGAGC
>JAYSPO010000596.1:0-11989 GCA_043722015.1 Candidatus Kuenenia sp.
CTGCGGCTCGCCGTTAAACAAATTATGCCAACATAATTCTGGACAGGTGCTTATTCGTGCCAAAGCCACTCAATGTGACAGCCCAGGGCAGCGCCCTGAGAAAATGCGAAACGAATGTCCAAAGCCCCCAAGGGGCGACATGACCGTGCATGCCCATGACGCCCTGGCATTCGAATTGACGCACAAATCCGCTACCGGATCAAATAGCGCTTGGCATCGTTGACGGTTTTTGGATCGCGTACTTCGAGCAGTTTCATGTTGGCTTCCGCTTTGACGGCGTCTGCTGTTGAAGTTCTCGTGCCATCAGCGGCGGGTTCATGCTTTTCCTGACTGCAATAATACAGGTATCTGACGATGGCGCGACGGATGGCAGGGATGTCGTAGTTTTCATCGCTGTACATGGTCATCAGGCGATCCTGAATGGACCAGTCCTTCCACCGTGCAAGGTCCGTGATCACGAGGTCGGCCATTTCTTTGCGTTCGAGCAGTAGGTGCATCGATTGCTTCAGCCGATCCTTTGGTAAACGGTCCGGTTCGTATGTCCACATGAATCGCAGCGCCTGCATGACGGCGTAGATTTCGCTGAACGGCAAAGTGATTTCTTTGCCGTCCTTATTGATCGCGGTCTTACTCAGGATCTTGACTTCTTCCAGTCTCTTCAGTCCTTCTTCGCCGCAGATCATCATGTAACCGGCCATGACGCCTTCAATTCCCAGGCGAAAGTCAGCGTCCAGCGTCACAATCTTCTTTTCCAGAATCGGTGCATCTTCAGGACGACCGCAGATTCCCGCCAACATGCCATAGAAGCCCGTGCGAGTTACAGGTGTCTTTGGATTCTGCAACCAGCCCAGAATTTTTTCCCGGGGCAGTTGATCCTTAAGCGGCACGATGACTTCATACGGAGCGGACGCGAATTCAGCAAACGCATCGTTCGAAACCAACAGATCCGGATGCTCAAAATAGTCCAGAAAATACAAGAGTCGTTCAGTCTGAGCTTTGGCGTCTTTCACACCTGGTGGCATTTTCGAAAGATATGTCCATGAGGCTTCCGTGACTTCCGATGGCACATGCCAGTCTTCAAGTCGGTCGTCCGGTCCCATCAGCGTATAAGTGCTGGTATCGCTGCCAGCGATGTACTGCGGCATGACGACGATTTGCCCTTTCTGGAAACGGTCTCCTTTGGAAAAGGCGACGTCCAGGATTTCGAACTTTGACGAACCGCCTCGCAGGCTTACGGGTTTCTCACCCTCCAGCCATTTTCCGCGCAGCATATGGTCGCACTGTCCGATCTGTTCGGACATCATCAGTGCGGGGGCGTCACAGAATGGACAGGCGCACCCGGCAACAACCGTGCTCGTTGAGCCAATCGTTGCGACAAGCGTGGAAACCAGAACTGTCGAAAGTAATGCAATTCTCATAGCCAGAGTCCTGAATTCAAAGTTCTAAACTGCTTAAGGTCTCATGCGCATTTTACCAGGACAAGTCCCGTTTGGCTGCTAAAACATCGGCCGAACTCTGTCTTCTCAGTATTTTTGCCGGATTACAGGCTTTGGTCTGCGGTCGCTGGTCCGTAGGATGGACATTCATGTCCGTCGCATTAACAACAAACGTTTTCGACCTGATGAATGGCGACAACGAGAAATTGTTCCATGTGCGATCACCCTCCTTCTTAATCATAATCTTCATCATAATCTTACTCGATTCGCATCAGCGGTTGCTCCGCGACTGTGGATGACACACGTTGCACAGAGAGATTAAGATTAAGAGTTGAATGCAACATGACCAGGCTGCAGGAATTGTACTCGACTCAGAGAGTCAAGCTACAGGAAATTTATCGTCTATGCCGACCAACAATCGATATCAGATGCCAGACCCGTCGGTCCAGCTCACCGATGAACTCATCATGCAGCATATCGAACGCGGCAGTCGGGTGATCGACCTGGGCTGCGGCGACGGTCGGCTCATGCAGCGCCTGCAGGATGAGCTTGGCTGCACGGCAATGGGTGTCGAAGTCGAACACGCCAATATTGTGTCGGTCATCGAACGAGGTCTTCCGGCGATTGAAGCGGACCTGAACGAAGGGCTGGTCGATGTCCCGAATGACAGTTTCGACTACGCCGTGCTCAGCCAGACGTTGCAGCAGGTTCGTCATCCCAAGAAACTCCTGCTGGAAATGCTGCGTGTCGCACATCGCGCGTTGATCGTCGTGCCGAATTTCGGCCATTGGCGCGTGCGACTGGAAGTACTGCGGCGCGGCAGAACGCCGATCACGCACGCATTGCCTTACGAATGGTATGAAACGCCGAATGTCCACTTCATGTCGATGAAGGACTTTCGTGACCTGATGGACGGAATCGGCCTGCGGATTGTAAAAGAAAGCCCCATTATTCGGGGACGCTCCGTCGATCGCCTGATGGGAGCCAATTTGCGGGCGGATAGTGCGTTCTATCTGCTGGAACGCGATCCCGAAAAGTCCGTGCCACATTGATGTAAGCTGCATCAAGGCGAGCGGGGGACATGAGTCCCCTGAAAACTTGTTCCGAGGCTCTTGCCTCGGAACACGCTGTCAGGAGGCTCCTGCCTCCACGAGTGACGGTGGAGGCTGGAGCCTCTGCGGCAATGCGTTCCAGGGCTGGAGCCCAGGAACGAGGCAATTCAACCGCCTGCGGCAAAACCGGCAGAAATAGCCGTTTGCACATCCTGACGGCGTTATTCGGGGGAATTTGCGGGTTTCTGCATTAACAACATTCCGAATTCAGGCGTGTCAAGAGCAGCTCATCTTGACCCTCAAGCCACACCAGCGATACCGTTCCTCGAATATTGCCGGAGATCTTGTGCGCCAAGGATGGTTTGCGACTTCGGAATGGAACGCCTTAATCGGGCGGGCTCACTGCATGGATGTTTGTCGTGCCACTTTGCTGATTCTGCTTGCTGCAAGCTGCCGGGCAGTCGTTGCGCAGAGTGGTTTGGCAGTCGATCAACCTGCAGACGAAATTCGATCGGCTGCGATGCTCCTGGTACTTGTTGACGGCCAGGTCATTTCCGGTCACGTCACGCCTCGGCCGGATGGTTACGACATTCAGTTGTCTGCCGGGCGGATGTTTATCAATTCCGATCGTGTGCGGTTTGCAGCGGCAAGCCTGCCTGATGCCTACGACCGCATGCGTGATTCGATTCCGGAATTCACTCCAGCCAATCACCTTGAACTTGCGCGTTGGTGTCTTGGCAACAAACTGTATACGCAGGCTCGCCGCGAGGTACTCGATGCGCTGCATCTGGACCCTAATCGCGACGACGCGAAGCGAATGCTTCGGGCGCTGGAACAGGTCGGAGAACAGTCGAAGACTGGCATCATCGGCACGGGGTTGACCGAGTATCCATCGCAAACGGAAATTCAGCGACCAGCGGTAGAAACGCGATCTCTGGCCGGACTCAATCGCACTGTCGCACATGCGTTTGTGCGTGACATTCAGCCGCTGTTGATGAACAAATGCGCGACCTCGGGCTGTCATGGAATTGGTGCGAAGTCGCAGTTTCAGATCGTCTCAACACATCGCGGTTCAACTCCCGCCATTGCCGAACGCAACCTTGCAGCCGTGTTGAAGCAGATTGACTTTTCAAATCCACCGTCAAGTCCGCTTCTGAAAATCGGTGAACAGGCGCATGGCAACATGGCCACCAGTTCCTTTCAGGGGCGATCGGGAGCAATGCAGCTCAGCGTGCTGCAAAACTGGGTGCGGCAGGCGTCGCACGATATTGCTCCGGATGCGATTGCGGAGGCAGCGGAGCAGGGTGGAGCGGAATCTGAGTTTGCTCAGTCCGGGATTCGCCAGGTAGCCGCCAGAAATGAATCACGTGGCAAAGTGGACATGCTGCGAACGACAGAAGATGCTTCAGGAAATCCACACGCCCGACAACTCACAACAGACGACACCGACGGAAGATTTCTGCAGCAGGCGAAGTACGCCAATCGTCGGGATGCGTTTTCACCGGATGAATTCAACCGCCGCTATCACGGCAGCGCTGCTGGAAATTCAGCCGCGTCATTGGAACAGGGTCAGTCGACAGACAACAAGGACATTGACGCTCAGTTTCCCTCAGCAGATTTGGAGTAACGCTTTGGAAATGGTATCAGGAACCAATCGTGCGGAGCACGCTTTGGCTATTGGTTCCTGACTCTTTTCCAAAGCCGTTTCGAAAGGACATAAGAAATGGCCAGTAAGTTCATCATATTTTCTGTCACGGCTTCACTCCTCGTTGGAGCAGGCTGTTCGAAGAATCGCGGCTGGCTGTCGCGCAACGATTATTCGGAAATGCACGATCCGTTCATGGAACCTGACAGTGCCGTGGCGAAGTCGGGCGATCGAAGATCGAAAGCCGCAGGACGAGCCAGCCTCGACGATTCCGATCCGTCACTGGCTGAAGGCCGGGCTCGCTTGCCTGAGTCGGGCACGAATTCTGCGGAAAAGGCCGGACCGAAACCAATTCGGCAGGTAGGCGCGTCGAATGCAGAGACGGAAAATGGTCGGCGTGTTTCAGCGGCGACATATCCTGAGAACGTCGCCGGGGACGCACCGAGTGGGAATGGCACCAACGTCCAAAAGAAGGCTGGCGTAACCTCATACTCTGGTCCGGCGTTGTCCGACTTTCTGCAAAAGCGAAATGTCGCCGCCCGCGAAGCTGCGACTCAAGTCGCCACCGAAGTCGACCAGCTCCCGACACGGACGGTGTCCTCGGCCAACGCTGCCGCCCAGAATTCCCTGAATCCTGCGGTAACGCGCGCTGCGCTTCCGACGATCAGCCCGGAAGCCGAGAATTTCAGTAACTTCCTGACGGACACATCCGACAGCGTTGCAAACACAACTCAGGCGGCCAATCAGCAGGTTCAGGAGACCACCGCTGACGCAAACGACTTTGTGTCGTGGGCGGAACAGCAAAAGGCGGCCAATCTCAATTCGGCAAACGCCGCAAGATCAGCAGTCTCCAATGCACCTGCGCAGGCAAAGGAAAAAGCGGTTTCTGCTTTCGAGCAAGCACGTAAGGCAAGTCGGGAAATTGCGGATTCCATGCCGGCACCGGAATTCGATGAGGCAGGCGGCGACGCGGCCGTGCCCTTGATTAATCGCCGGGGCACCGCTTCCGCGCCCCCGGCTATGTCAAGAGCCAAAGCACCAACCGCCAACGACGTTACGGTCGACGAAAACCCGTTCGCCGATTCGTTTGAAGAATTTCACTCCAGCGGTTCGACGGCCGGTGCGAGTACATCGCAAAAGCCCGCAGCGAAATCTGCGGCCGGCCGATCAAATTCAACCCCGGGTTCACTGGACGCCAACTTCCGTATGGACACGGGCTGGAAACCCTCCCACATGACGCGTCCATAGGAGTCTGCCTGAAGTACGCTGTCCTTGTGCGCGGCAGAAAAAAAATCGACCGTAGCTGAATTCGTCAGAATTCAGATCTCCCCTGAATTCTCACGAATTCAGCGACTGCGTGGCTCGTCCAGAGCGCTATGCTTTGAAGATTTTTTCGCGACCCGCAGTGACGCTTTTTGTTGCATTGCGAGTGTCGAGCACCATAGAAGAATGCTTCACAATGTGTGCGTAATCGAATGCCGTGTGATCCGTGGAAATCAGCGCACAATCCTGCGATGCAAGGAACTCAGCTGTCAGGTCTGTGCTGCTCATCGCCGGAAGGTGATAGTGCCGCATCTTTGGCAGTTTTGGTACATGCGGATCGCTGTACGTCAGAATCGCGCCCCGTTCCAGCAGCAGTTCCATCAGTTCAAATGACGGGCTTTCCCGAGGATCATCGACGTCTTTCTTGTAGGCCATTCCCAGTAGACAAATTTTGCTGCCCTTGATCGGCTTGCCCTGATCATTCAGAAACTCCGACAGACGGCTGATCACATAACGCGGCATTCCGGCATTCACTTCGCCAGCCAGTTCGATGAAGCGTGTATTCATGCCCTGCATCCGAGCCAGCCAGCTCAGATAGAACGGATCAATCGGGATGCAATGCCCACCCAGTCCCGGTCCGGGATAGAAAGCCTGAAATCCAAACGGCTTCGTTTTGGCGGCATCAACAACCTGCCAGATATCGATTCCCATGCGATCAAACAGCGTCTTCAGTTCATTGACGAGTGCGATAT
Organism: Candidatus Kuenenia sp.; assembly: GCA_043722015.1. GTDB lineage: Bacteria > Planctomycetota > Planctomycetia > Planctomycetales > Planctomycetaceae > SXXK01. The sequence continues at coordinate 6,149 of JAYSPO010000596.1, forward strand.
TGACGGCGCGGTAAGTGTTTTCGAGGATTTTACAAGCCTCCGCGATTTCGGCATTGGCCACTCGGATGACTTTGACAATCGCATGGCCGTAAAGTGCACAGGCAAGTTCGCTACTTTGGTCGTCAATCCCGCCGACCACTTTCGGAATGCCAGCGGCAGTGTAATCCGGATTGCCCGGGTCTTCGCGTTCCGGACTGAAGGCGACAAACACATCGCGACTGCAGACAAGGCCGGAAGAATTGCGATTCAGAATCGGCACCATCACGTCGCGCGTGGTGGTCGGATAGGTCGTGCTTTCCAGAATCACCAGCTGACCGGGTCGCAGCACTGCGGCGATGGCTTCAGCGGTCGATTCGATGTATTGCAGGTCCGGATCGCGGCTGGCGCTGAGCGGTGTGGGCACACAGATCATCAGTGCGTCGGCTTCGGCCAGGCGGCTCATGTCATTTGTCGGATCCAGCATGCCGCGTTGAATCCAGTCGGCGACTTTCTCCGACGCCAGGTGCTTGATGTAGCTGCGTCCCTGCTTGAGCATGCGGACTTTTTCCGCATCGACATCAAATCCTATGCAATGGAATCCAGCATTCGTAAACGCGCTGATCAGCGGCAGGCCAACGTAGCCCAGACCAATGATTCCGATTTTTGCCGTCTTGTCGGCGATCTTCCCGGCAAGCTGAGAGGCCAGTTTTTCAGTTGTCGCAGCGGTCATGGATTGTCGATTCCAGAGTTTTCGAGACAGTGATTAAGTACGTTCGGCGTCGGTCGTGCAGATGGTGAACGATGACCAGTACGCAAAAAAGCCTGAAGTTGCTAAATGCAGCAAAGAATGGATTTTCAGGGCCATCTGTATCCAATCTCCGGTGAAACGTCTCAAGATCGTCAGAGAAGCCTTGTCGAAAGCCGGTTTTCTGCGGACGATCAACATATGGACTGGCAGACTTCCACAACTCTGTTGATTTTTGCAATCGCGGCAGGCATCCTGCTCAGACGCGTCTGGGGCCTCCTGCGTTCCGGTAAGGCTGGCAGTTGTGGGTCCTGTGCCGGATGCGGGGATTCAGCAAAAGACAAGGTTCCGTTGCAGCTGGTGCCCCTCGGAACTGGGCTCGCTCCGACGAAATTCGCCGCGAATTGCCGCGAACCAGCGGATGCTGAGGCTGAGAAAACAGGCTGAATCCGGGCATTTCGCAGCATGAAGTGATTCCCGACATTGATTGCCGAATCCGTTGTCGGTACGCTGTCCCGTTCCCCGCAAAAACGGCGTTCCGCCGCGCGGGAGTTTTCTCTGCACGCAGCCGCTTCGCAGCGGGTCTTGCCTGTCAGATCCAGCGTTTGGCGTCCGATAAGGCGTTGTTTGTCTGGAAAAAGGTGACGGTCACTTCGCGCGTGTCGAAGTGATGGTGTAGAGCACAGAGTTTTCTTTTGGAGTTTTCAGGGACAATGGGTCGTTACACTGGTCCGAAGGGCCGCATCAATCGCCGTCTGGGAATGAATGTTTACGAGAGCTCCGGAGCTATCAAGGCTTCGGAAAAGAAAGAGTTTCCTCCTGGGATGCACAAGCGCCGGAAGAAGCCGACCACCTATGGTGCTGCGCTCGCAGAAAAGCAGAAGATCAAGTTTTACTACGGACTGCGCGATCGGCAGTTGTTCCGCTACTTTGATATCGCCAAGCGAACCACTGGCAACACCGGTTCGACTTTGCTGATCCTGTGTGAACGCCGCCTGGACAACGTTGTGCGCCGCGCCGGATTCACGCTCACACGACCTCAGGCACGTCAGGGCATCGTGCATCGCCACTTCCAGTTGAACGGCAAGACCGTCAACAAGCCCGGCATCATGGTGAAACCTGGCGACGTCGTCACTTTGCGAAATCGCCCGAATATTCGCGCGATGTACAACGCCGTCGGTGAATCCTCGTCCGGCACATCTGCGGAATGGATCAACTTCGACAAGGCTTCCATGAAAGCCATCGTCACCACGTTGCCGACCATCGACGACGTGATGCTCAAGGTCGAAGTCGGTCAGGTCGTCGTGTTCATGTCACGCTGATCGGCGGCTTTACTGTCTGAAGAATCGAAAAAGGCCGACGAGCAATCGTCGGCCTTTCTTATTCGATTGCCAGGCCATCGATCCAGATTGTCAGCGGCGGGGCACCCCACGAATCGAACGCTAAAGACACGGCACGCAGCCGGGCAGGAAGATCACCGTCTCGTTGCCATCGATCGTTACCCTGCAATGGGATCTCGAACAGCCGCCAGCCCTCACGAGCTTCATTATTGTCCGCTTCACGCATCAGGTCACGACCGGGCTTCGGCTCGATCCAGCAACGTGCGTCGCCAGCTCCATGCAGCACAATGAATGGGCCGCCCTGCCAACCCGTCACGTCTGCATTGATCGCCTTCAGCCAGAAGCTCAGTTGTGTTTTCCCTTCGAGCGACCACGATCCATGACCGGATTTTGGATAAGTCAGTGCCGCACGGAAACCCGCATAGGGTTTGATGACAACCTGCAGTGCCGACTTGCCAATCAAGGTTGTCTCGACGTCGTCGGTAAACAAAGCTCGCGACGTCTGTTCGTTACTCAGTGTCCGATCGTGAAAATCTTCGATCAGCCAGTTGTGCGATTCGCCCTCGGTACCAAATTCCTGAGCGTCACGCGTAACATAGACGTCTCGCCAGGCCGGTTCCGTCAGGTAGCCATTTGATACGTTCAGGCCAATCCGATGAAAGCCAACCTGCTCGAAAGTATGTTCCAGCTTCGTCCCTGAATGAAACTGTCCGTCACCAACATCCCACGTGAACTGCAATGCCAGACTGGCCGGATCGGCGCTGGCCGATGCATCCCACGTCGCCGGAGTTCCGGCTTTGACCGACACTGGTCCGGTCAATTTGGCCAGGGGCGGTTGGATAGACTCCGGAATCTTCGCTGACGAAGCGTTGAATCGATCGACGTTTCCATCCAGTAGTTCATCCTTCGCCGTGTTGTCGCGATACTGGTTGTCGGCAACCAGAATCCAGTCGGCATGTTTCGCGTACAGCCCCCAGCGATTCTCGGCCAGCGTATTGCGTTCGATAATCCAGTGATACGCTTTCCATTTCTGCCCGTTGCTGTCGAGATCGCCAATGAGAGCGATCCCCGCACCATTGTTGCCTCGGCAGACATTTCCACGAGCGAGCGTGTGACTCGAGGGACCGAACATGAACACAATTCCGGCATGACCATTGTCCGGCAGGTGCGGTGAGTTATGATGACCGCTCTCCAGCCCGTTGAACGATGCCTCATTCTCGATCAGTCGTGTCTGGTCCGAGCCACCCAGCCAGAATCCATAGCTGCAATGGTTGGCTTTGTTCCTGACGAAGACATTCCGCGGTGCCCAGCACTCGATGCCATTGTTGCAGGCACACACAGATGTTCAACGGCAGTGACCAATTCATTGACGGTACCTCATGCAGCAGGACTGGAGGAGTGAATCTTCGGCTATTGTGTAACAGTCAGATGGAGATTCCAAGGTCACTCCGCATTTCGCATCCAATATCCTGATTCCTTGCCTGCCAACGTGCTCGTCCGATATCTGACTCGGGACGAAGAGTCTCAGTCTCGTGCCACAATGAAACTGCTGACTCGAAAGGCGGCGCGGTTGTTTGTTGCCGACGACGCGTTGTTGATTGGCGTGAACCGCAACCAGTAGTGCCGCAGAACGCCTCAAGGTGCCCGCCTCAAGGTGCCTGTCACCTGAATGTGCCTCATTTGGAGTGCGGTGACTTGTCACCGCTTTCATTTTCAGTCAAACGGATTCAAGAGTGGCACGCCCACATTTCGAAAGTCGCCGATATTGCGGGTGACGATCGTCAAATGATGCTGCAGGGCAGACGCAGCGATGAGGCTGTCTTTGACGGGCATTGCCTGTCCTTTTTTCTTGAGGCGAACAAGCAGTGTGGCCCAGGCAGATGCAGTGCTTGAATCGAGATCGAGTACGCGGAGACGTTGCAGGCCATCCTCAAACCACCGCTCCAAAGCCTTCCGCTTGATGGAGGATGTCGTGAGTCCGATCCCGTATTCAATTTCACCCAGCACAATGGGTGTGACAACCAGGTCAGGTTCGTGCGTTCGCAGCCAGCCAATAACCGCAGAAGACGGAGCGGGCCGCGTGACTTCGCTCAACACATTGGCATCGACCAGATACTTCATAACTCGTCGGTCGATTCTGAGGGCAGTGGTTGAAACCAGTCACTTGAAGGACAGGAAAGCAGCCAATCGACAACTCCGGAATTGTCACCTGCGGGTTCTCGTTTAAGCAAGTACTGCCCCGCTTCCAGGCGTTCGACTTGAAACTGCTGACCCGGAAGAATGTGATCCTGCTCCCGCAGTTCTGCAGGCAGCACGATTTGACCTTTACTGGAGACCTTTGTTTTCATGACAGGTAAGATACCGTCTTACCTTCTGCGTGTCAATATCGCTGTCGGCTCCGGTTTAAACAACTTGTGCGGTCATGGTCGATGAGATTCGTTACACTGCAGCATAAAAAGATGGCTCAACGACAAATGAAGTGCGCGGCACACTCAAGTCGATGTGACTGCGATTCATCCTGAAATGCCGCCCGGAGCATGGCACCGGCGTCCCCCGCGCCCGGCACCGGCGTCCCCCGCGTCCCGTGCTTGGCACCGGCGTCCCTTGCACCGGCGTCCAAAACTTCTGATGCAACAGGAACTGCGAAAGTCGAACTAAGTGGTCTTCGCGGCGAGTCGCGATATTCGCAGGTGGCGGTCGAAGTGTGCAGTGGCAACCTGAAGACCGTCGGGATGCAGGTCCATATCACGGGCGAGGCCCGGAAGCTGGAAACGGTGATAGTCCTTCTCTGTTTCCGGCTTCCAGAACACCAGAAATCCGCCGCTGCCACCTCCACTGAGTCCCATGATTGACCCGTCGCTCAGCCATTTCAAACGCCAGATAACTCCCTGAGTAATGCCTTCTGCGATCAGTTGTTTTTCCAGCTTCTGTGTCTGCCAGTCGAATAACAGCACGAGTGGTTCATGAACGGCCCCCAGCGGGTTTGTCGCTTTGTGCAAGCCACCGGCGACCAGCCATTTTCCGTCGGGACTGACGGCGATCGCTCGAATGCCACCGAAATCCACCTGTTGCCCGCCGTTGTACGAATGCAGTGGCGTGGCCTCAAACGCTCGTACTTCTTTCCCCGTCGCGATTTCCCATTGCTTGAGTCCTCCAATGAGGTCACCGCTGAGGATAAACTCGCCCTGCGGATGAAAAGTCACGCAATACACATGTCGCGGGTGCCCGCTGAATTCACGCACCAGACTGCCGTCGCTGATGTTCCACAACCGAACGACATTGTCGTTGCCTCCGCTCACCAGCAGCGTGCCGTCCGGGCTGACGTCGAGTGAGCGGATCCAGCCTTTGTGAGCATCAATGCTGCGAATTGGTTTGGGTTCTGCCGCCGCCGATTCCCACCATGTGATTTTTCCATCGCATCCGCCACTGATGGTGTGAACTCCGTCCTTTGAACAGGCGATCGCACACACCCATGTCTGATGACCGCCGTTGATGACAGTACGTACGCCATCAGCAAGATTAAATCGTTCGACGGCGGCGTCTTCCGAACCACAGAAGACAAATCGACCGGCGGGGTCGAAGCGACACGCATTCAACGGTCGATCATGCGGCCACTGCGAAACCATGTGCGCAAGTTTGGGATCGAATCCTTCGGGAATAGTCATAAGTTTACCTTTTCGTGCCAATTCATTTCGGCGAGCGGCTGAGCGTCCGCCCTCCGAGTACCGAGCATTTACTAAGAACCACACGGAGGGCTGACGCCCTGCCGCTCGCCTT
>JAYSPO010000597.1:0-1218 GCA_043722015.1 Candidatus Kuenenia sp.
TACCCTGAAAGAACCATTGCATCAGGACACAAACGGCGAACTGCGGCGATTTGACCGAGTGATCGCCAATCCTCCGTTCTCACAGAACTACAGTCTGGAGACGATGAAGTTCAAAGAACGGTTCCGTCACTTCATGCCTGAAAGCGGCAAGAAGGCGGACCTGATGTTTGTGCAGCACATGGTGGCGTCACTGAAGTCCGATGGCAAGATGGCGGTGGTGATGCCGCATGGGGTGCTGTTTCGAGGCGGCGAGGAGAAAGCCTGTCGTCAGCAGTTCATCAAAGACGGCATTCTGGAAGCTGTGATTGGTCTGCCGAGCAACCTCTTTTACGGCACCGGCATTCCGGCCTGTGTGCTGGTGATCAACAAGCACGGAGCCGCCAAACGCAAGGACGTGCTGTTCATCAATGCAGATCGAGAATTCAAGGAAGGCAAGAACCAGAACTCTCTGCGTGCGGAAGACATTGAGAAGATCGCTCAGGTCTATCGGACTCGGCAGAACCTCGACAAGTATTCCCGAGTCGTGTCGTTTGAGGAACTGGAAAAGGAAGAGTGGAACCTGAACATTCGCCGCTACGTCGATAACAGCCCACCACCAGAACCCCACGATGTCCGAGCCCACCTGCACGGCGGAATCCCTGTCGCAGAAATTGATGCACTGTCCGATTATTTCAAAAACTATGAGGGCGTGAAGGATGCGATTTTCGTAGGTTGGGCATTCTTGCCCGACGCATCTTCTTCCCATGCCACAACCACGTCCAAAACGAAACGCAGCGACGGGCAAGAATGCCCATCCTACGCCGCCTTCACCCCAACCATCACCTCCAAAACCCAAATCAAAACCACCATCGAATCCGCCCCCGGCCCGCAAACCAAACACGCCGCCTTCCAGAAAGCCATCGCAGGCTGGTGGAAGAAGAATCTCGCTGAGATCGAACGCCTGCCAGAAACGAAGAACGTATTTGAACTTCGGCGGCACTGCATCGACAGTCTGGCAAAGACGCTCACATCGCAGGGCATTCTGACCGGGCATCAGGTACGAGGCTCCGTGGCCGGATACATCAAGGCTCTGGAAGGCGACCTGCAATCCATCGCCGCCAGTGGCTGGGGAGCCGAGCTGATTCCTGAAGAGCAGATCCTGCAATCACAGTTTCCTGAAGTGCTGGCCCAGATTGAAAAGGATCAGACCAGAATCGCCGAACTGGAAGGACTGTTCGC
>JAYSPO010000598.1:0-5406 GCA_043722015.1 Candidatus Kuenenia sp.
TGATGCGGACAGCGATGTCGGTCGGAATGGACGTCGGTATTCGAGTCCGCCGCGCGTGTTGGCTCGGTCGTTTCGGATGGGGCGTGACAACTGGAAGATAAGGCAATAAGCAACAAGCAACAATAAGCCAATAAGCAATAATAAATAACAATAACAATAAGGGAATAACAATAAGAATAACAAGTAACATAAGGCAATAAGGGGACGCAGCTCATTGTTTTGCTTTACACGGTGATTTTGCTTTGTTACGCTGCGGTGATGCAAGCAGCAAGGTGCCAGTCACTTTGTAAAGAGAAACCAGCTTTTTGTTCCGTTTTTCTGAAGCGTCCGTATTGTTGAGGCTTGTGATCTAAATCGCTCCGGGCCCCGGTATGGGAACAGAGGCCTCCCGAGCCCGTCCGCACCCGCCACCGCTCCGACGAGAGCTGCGATCGGCGTCTGTTTCTATTCTGGCCATCCTGCGGCGGTGAGCATCGAACGATGTGGCGACAATCCCGAAGGTGTAGTCAAATTGATGGCAAGCAGATGCGTTTTCTGGCCAGTCCAGCAAGTGCCGGAATCCGATTGATTCGGCAAAACTCTCGGCAGATATTCCGATGTCGTAACTCACTCAGGACTAACCGTCCTGAGTGAGTAACTGCGTTTCGAAAACTGATCGCGTTGATCGCGAATTCCGCATCGAAATGCATTCGAAATCCTGCGCTAGTCGTTCCCAACGACGCACCGAAACCCGCTTCACATACGCGATTCGGTCGGTATCGATCGCTGCGATCATTGCAGACGGGGGAGTCAGAAATCGTTCTTCTTTTTGCCGGCATCTGCTGTCACACCCGCCAACGCAATCGGACCAAATGCGTGTTGCTGCGGAGCAGAATGTGGACTGAGGTGTTGCAACGGAGGTCGCAACGCGGGGATGGGCTTCGATCGATCCCGTTGGGCTTTATTGTGCCGAGCGGGCTTTTGGCTTGAGGAAACGAAAAAAGCCCGGAAACGCCGTCGAAGACAGTTTTCCGAGCCTTTTTTACTGAACTGCGAGAGGGGGGAGTTGAACCCCCACGCCGTTTAAGGCACAGGATCCTAAATCCAGCGCGTCTGCCAATTTCGCCACTCTCGCGTTTTGAACGACGACCAATCAGATCCCCGGAGATTGGCCCCCGCAGTTCCTCAAATCATCGCCGACAGTTTTCGACACGAATGGTGGCACGTCAAGAGTCAGATTTCAACCCATGGACCACGTCGCTCTCTTGGTTTCGCAAGGACAGGCAAAACCGACAAAGGAGAACCGGCAGGTTGGATCTGCGCGGCTGGCCCTGCCTCCAATGGCGAGGACTTTAGGATCTGATTGGCGAGCGGGGTACGTAAGTGCCCTGATTTCCCTGTCATTTGCAACAACATCAGGGGATTGACATCCCCCGCTCGCCTTATGTCCACGCCATTGGGCACTGCAGGAGCGGCATAAACCCTGCGATCCCGCTGTTCGTTACAGGCGGAGGAGTGAATATGTTGCTGAATGGCAACAAGCCCCGTCGTTGCCAGGTGGCACCAGCGTTTCTACCGCGAATTGAAGACGCAGCGTGCGCGCGTGATGAGTTTTCGACCTAGCCTGCATTGCGCACCGAGTAGGCCGGACCAAGGCCGCCGTGTGTGCCGGAACAGCGCAAACCCGAGTTTCACGTTGTGACAAATTGTCGGCAGGACTTGTGGTCGACAGGCGGTCGCCGTTCCGGCAATTGCCGGGTTTGCTCGGTCCGGCCTACATTGCCGTGCGCAATGCAGGCCAGGGTCAAATCGAGAATCGTATTGTCCCGGAGCAGAGACACGTCACCGACCATCCAACTAATAATGGAATCTGGTGTGATTTCCCCCACGAATCAACGCGGCCTGATTTTACAGCTTTCGGAAGCAAATCTCCGATTCAGCGAAGGCCGGACAGCGCAGGCCTCAATCCTGGTCGTTGATCACGATCACGTCACTCGGGACACCATTTCACGCCTGCTGACGGACAATGCGTACAGAGTACAAACGGCGGAATCAGGTGATGCCGCGCTCGATCAGTTATGTGATTCTCTACCGGATCTTGTGTTGCTGACCGCGAATCTGCCTGGGCAGGACGGGCTTGAAATTCTGCGCACGATTCGGCAACAGCATTCGGAATTCCTGCTGCCGGTGATCATGGTGACGGCAGAAACTGAGCCTCAGCAGGGCGTGCGGGCGTTCCGCGAAGGAGCGAGTGATTTTCTGACCCGACCGTTTGAAGACGAAATTCTGCTGGCCCGCGTCTCATTGCACCTGCAATACAGACAGGCGCGTGCGGACCTTCAGCACAGTCGGGAGCGCTACGCTCTGGCCGCTCAGGGTGCGCAGATCGGACTGTGGGATCTGGACATTGTGCGGCAACAGATTTTTCTGTCATCCCGCTGGAAAGAACTGCTGGGGTTTGCAGAAGACGAATTCGACTCCACAATTCCCGGATGGCTCGATCGGATGCACCCGGACGACAGGGACTCATTTGTTGAAATAGTCAGTACCCCGGATTCGCTCAACGACGGTCGTTTTGACTGTGAACTTCGCATGCGGCACCGCGACAATTCCTATCGCTGGATGCTCTGCAGTGGCATCATGCAGATCGATGCGATCAGCAACGTCGTCCGTCTGGCAGGTTCGCTGGCCGATGTTACCGAAGGCAAGGTTCGCGATGTACTTACCGGACTTCCGAACCGACTTCTTTTCGAAGAACAACTGTCAAAGGTCCTTAATCTGGACCAGAACAAGTACGGTCTGAACGCCGTGCTGTTTCTGGATCTGGACGATTTCAAACGTATCAACGACAACCACGGACATGACGCCGGTGACCTGCTGCTGTGCAGTGTGGCCCGAAAACTGGAAGGCTGTCTGCGCGGATCCGATGTGATTGCCCGACAGAAATCCGGCTGGTCAATCGCGCGCCACGGAGGCGACGAATTCACCGTCCTGCTGCATCAGCTTGATTCGCGCGCGGATGCGGAACAGATCGCCGAACGGATCATCATCGCGCTCGCCGAACCGTTCCTGATTGGCACCCACGAGGTGCTGATGGGTGTCAGTATCGGAATTACCTTTGGCGGTGCGGAAGGCAAAACACCCGCCGAAGCCATTCGGGAAGCCGACACGGCGATGTACTATGCGAAGACCAGCGGACGTAGTCGGTACTGCATTTTTGATCCGGAAATGCAGGCCGGCGCGACAGCAAAGCTGACCATGGAAAACGATCTGCGGCAGGCGATTCGCAACGAGGAATTCTTTCTGGTTTATCAGCCGATCGTGCGCCTGTCGTCCGGCCGGATCGAAGGTTTCGAAGCGTTGTGCCGGTGGCGACATCCGCGTGAGGAAAACGTCGGGCCGGACGTTTTCCTGCCGCGCATCGAATCCATGGGTCTCACCGGTCTTCTTGGTCGCGCAATATTTGATCAGGCGTGTGAAGAATCGCTGAAGTGGAACGACCTGGCCTGCGGTGGCCCGCCTATCAGCGTCACCGTGAACTGTTCGGCAGAAGAATTTAATCAGCCAGGATTCAAACATGACCTGTTGTTAACCATGACCAGGGTTGGCATCGACCCGCACACCCTGAGACTGGAAATCAACGAAGCGGCACTGTTCGGCAAGCCCGAACAGACGCGCATCGTGATGAATGAACTCCGCGATCTGGGCATTCGCATCGGGATTGACGACTTTGGCACCGGGTTTTCTTCGCTGGCCTTTCTGCACCGCATCCCGCTGGACCTGCTCAAGATAGATCATTCATTTGTACACAAGATGCTGAACTGCAGCGAAACTCGCGACATTATGCGAACGATCATCAACCTCGCCCAGAATCTGAACCTCGATGTCGTGGCCGAAGGTGTTGAGACAGCAGAGCAGCGCGACCTGCTGTACGAAATGGGATGCTCCCACGCGCAAGGATACCTGTACGCCCAGCCGGTCCCCGGACCCGAAGTTCAAGGCGTGCTCTCAGCCAACCAGAAGTCCCCGTCTGTACCGCGTCCGATGACAAGTTCCGACCACGAGTCATCACGCATCGAAACGCACCTGCAGAATCTCGAAGACCTGATGCGTCAGCAGTAACGTGTCACCCGCAGTTCATTACGAATGCGATACATCGGCGCGACCTCGCGGGCCATCTCCTGCGCCTGCTGCTTTTCGTGCCATGACGCCACCAGGCCAAACAATTGCAGTTCGTTTTCGCAGATGTGGACTCGAATGGGTCTCAGCATCCGACCCTGCAATCGACCCTCCAGACGCATAGCCAGCTGAATCGCCGAAGGGGATCGGTTTTCGATTGGAGTTGAGGTTATGAATTCAGGACAACGAAGCATGGCGAATCAGCATTCTGGAGAAGATACTCAGAAAAGCCATCGTCGTGATGATAAGAATGATCGAACCGTTCTTCGGTGATCAACGTTCGGAACAGATCGAGACCTACAGATTTTGCTGCAGGTGAGCCAGCCGATTCTGTCGTGCTGGCTGCGGCTGAAGGTTCAGCCCGGCGACTGTCGGAGTCCGCATGTGGCGGTGGCATTCAGCACAGGCCATCGTCAAACGTGCAAATCCCAGGGTGACTCCTTCCATATCATTCGCGGTTGCCATGCGATCCATGAACTCAACCGCCGCCACAAAATCGACCGTGTCCTGAACGAAGCGAGGACTTGCCATCTGCTCCCAGATTTCTTTGTGACTAAGCGCAATCATCTGCCGGGACATCTCATGCAGCTGCTCAAAATCTTCGCGTGTCACGGCTTCCAGTGCCCCTTGTGCAGCAGAAAGTTTGTGCTTCATCAACTCGTCCATTGCAGCCTTCGACGGCGGTGCGGCGATTTCATCCTGCACAGGTTCTGGTGACATTAATGAAGCCTTGACGCTGATCGGGTTGATCAACGTAATGACGGCATACGTCACCATGATCGCGACGATCCCTGCCTGAAATCCACCAACCGCCGAAAACCGTGGCATTTGGATGCTCCCTGCTGACTTGAAAGTTGTACCGGGCGGAAACCCCGAAAGTTGTCTACGGCCACAGGGCTGCACACGGCGTGCCGAGTTCGACGCGGTGACACCCGAGGCCGATATTCGTCGCATTTCTGCAATTCCGCCAACACTGTGACGTCGCCGAGTGACCACGAATCAGCCGCAGACTACGCAAAATTTACAATTCACCGTGGTCCGCTCGATCAAACCTGCGTTGTTTTGAAAATCTGATCGAGAATGCTGGTGCTGAGTCCTTCCGCACTGTGCATATGTGCGGACTCCTCTGCTATGTGCGAATACGTCACAACTAGACCTGATGCAAGCGACAGCCATATGGAGTGCGGCGACTTGTCGCCGCTTTACCTTTCCAACACGGCATTTTTGTCAATCGGCGTGGGAAGACAG
>JAYSPO010000599.1:0-3614 GCA_043722015.1 Candidatus Kuenenia sp.
ATGCAGCAGCTGCATGGCTTCGATGATTTTTTCACCACTCCGACGCTGATTGCCCATCTGCACGCAGCGTTGATTCTTGCGAGCCGCCTCAATCAGCAGTTCACCTTCACGAGCATTATGACTGCAGGGTTTTTCGACATAAACATGTTTGCCGGCGGTGCAAGCCAGAATGCTCGCAGGGGCGTGCCAGTGATTGGGAGCGGCACAGACCATGACGTCAAGTTCCGGATCGTCCAGCATTCTGCGGAAATCGCCGACAGTTTTAACTTCATAATCGATGGACTTCGAAAATGATTCATGGAACGTTGCCAGTCGTTTGCTGTCGACGTCGCACAGATAACGCACTTCGACACCCGGAACCGCCGCGAATTGCTGAGCCAGGGCGGAACCACGACTGACGCCCATGATGCCGACGATCACTTTCTCATCCGCCGATCCTGGGCCGGCGCCGGCAGAACGTGTGGTCATCGCGATTCCGGCTGAGGTCACTGCCGAGGTCTTTAAGAACGTGCGACGAGTTCCGTTTGAGCTGGAAGAATCAGAACGTTGCATGGCGGGACCTTTTGTTTATCCGTAAAATGTGGGTGAGATCGACAACGTTAAACGCTGTGCGGCATGAAAACAACTGTGGAGTGGATCGCACAAAACGGCATTTCGGCGTGATCCGGCCAGGAACTCGCGACGTTCAACGAACTGCAAATTGGCAGACGATTCTGCGGGAGCCTGGCAACTCAGCCGATGCGCAGCTAGATTCCGTCAATTAATGCTCTACTTTCTGTCGTCCACGCGGCGGACAGTCGTCAAATTCTTACGATTTTATCTGATAACCTTTGAGGCAAGAATACATGAGCCAGGACACACCATCCAGCGATGCAGGTAAAGGTGCAGCCACATTGGCCACTGTGAATGACAAGCCAGATCATGTCTATCTGGTTTCGTATCCAAAAATCATGTACTTTTACCCGACCGTGCTGGCCGCGCTGTTCTGCGGCATCTTCATGTGGGCCAAAGGCGGGATTCCGCAGGAAGAAGTCCGCGTGGCGGTCGGCCGAGGCGACGCCACTGCTGACAAGCCGGAACCAGCGGCATTCGCCCGAGCCGCAGTCGGCTCTCAGGCAGATGAAAAAGTTACGCCTCCGGCTTCGGCCGATTCGGTCACATTTGAACCTGCAGCCACACCGGAACCTCAGGCATCCGAAACGCCGAATGTCACTGATACTGCTACTGCATCATCCCCGAACACTCCAAAGACTGAAGAGGCCGGTGCCGCTGCCGAAGAAGTGGCAAACATGCATACTTACCATAACGTCTGTGCCCGAATTTTTCTGTTCGTTATGGCCTTGAATCTGGTTGTGATCGCGTTCGATTTTCCACGAACAACGTCACTCACCTGGTTCTTTGCGATCGTGGCGTTGGTGATTGGAATTTGGTTCCTGCTAAAGCTCAATCCATGGCTCGCTCCGCAGATCGTCAACGCGCTCCTGAAAATCAAGCCCGCCGCCAATGCTTCGTTTTACCTGATCTTCGCTGGAATCATGTTGTTTCTTTACATCTGCGTGCTCATCAGCCGACGATTTGATTACTGGGAAGTCAAAGGCAACGAACTCCTGCATCATCACGGGTTTCTGAGCAATCTTGAACGCTTTTCCGCCCCCAATCTCCGGATCGACAAAGAAATCAATGATGTGTTCGAGTACCTGCTGCTGCGATCCGGGCGCCTGATCATTCACGCCAGCAACGAACGTCGTGCCATCGTGCTGGAAAATGTTTTGTTCATCAATGACAAGGAAGAACGTATCACCAAGATGCTGGGAGCTCTCCAGGTTCGCGTTCGGACTGAACGAGAATAGTTGTGCTGACACTCTGAATTCTTGCGAATTCCGCTACGTCCGTCTGATTGCGCATCACCAAGGCCAGGACTCCCACTGGAATCATACTTAGCCATGTCTGCCACAAAAGATTTCAAGGTCATTCCCTCCGATACCGAATTGGAAACGCTCAAAAGGAATTTGACGTTCTGTCCGGCCAATCCGGCGAACGCAGAAACGCTGACGCGCGAACAGGTTGAGGGCTACAACACGCACGGGTTTATCCGACCGGTCGATGTCTATGCACCGGATGAAATTGCGACGATTCGGCAGTACTTCGACAGGCTGCTCGAAAAAACCATCGCATCCGGCGGAAACAGTTACTCGATCAGCACCGCACACATGAAGTACGGCGGTGTCTACGACATCCTGACGAATAAACGGATCATTGACTGCGTGGCCGATCTGTTGGGGGAAGATGTCGTCGCCTGGGGATCACACTTCTTCTGCAAGATGCCTGGCGATGGCCGCGCGGTGGCATGGCATCAGGATGCCAGCTACTGGCCATTGACTCCATCTCATGCAGTCACAGTCTGGCTGGCGATCGACGATGCAGATCTGGACAACGGCTGCATGAAATTCATCGCAGGCTCGCATCACTCAGGTCATTTGACATATCGTAAGAGCAGCCCGGAAGAACATAACGTGCTCGATCAGACCGTACCGAATGCTGAATCCTATGGTGAAATCGTTATCGATGATCTCAAAGCCGGGCAGGCATCGATTCACAATGACCTGTTGCTTCATGGCTCGGACGCTAACATGTCTACTCGCCGCCGGTGCGGTCTCACACTGCGGTATGCGGCAGCGCATGTCAGAGCGGGAATGCAGTGGAACGAAAAAGGCATCGTAATTCGAGGGACTGATCCATCGAAACACTGGTCGAATCCGCCGCGTCCGGCGGTTGAGTAGTTCCGGTGGCGGAGTTCAACGATTCCGACTGTAGCACCTGTATCAATTCTGAATGCGCTTGACGTCGTGGTTTTCGGCGTATTAGCATGAGTTGCCGGATTTCGCAGGATGCGATGAGTCTGCATGTCAGGTAGACTGACCATGCTTTGGCGCTTGCCAGGAATTGAATCGCTTTGCCTTGTCGCCTTAGCGCGGTCATGGCGAAGATGACAGCTGGTTTTCGCCGATTTCCAGATACGGTCGTTTGTTAAATCGAATTCGCAGCTGTGTGTTTGCGGATCGACAAAGCTTTTGAGATTCCGCCGGAGTCATTTTGATGAGCAGGCTTGGGATTGTTTGCGGTACGCTTGTCATTATTGGACTACTCGTCGAATTCTGGCTGGTCGCCAAGCTGGGTTATCGCCGCGGCGAAGTTGCCGAAAAGCTGCGCGCAGCAACGCTGAAGAGTGAACAGGCGCTGGTCGAATTTGACAAGGCTGCTGCCGAACTGAAGTCGGCCGAAGTCACCCTCGGTGCCCTGAAACTTGGCTGGGGATACGAGTTTCTGTTTGCTCCGGCGAATCCGGCTCCCGTACAGAAGAATCCAGATGGAAAGCTTTTTGTGACCGGACTTGGATCCTCCACAAAAGCGCTGGAACCCAGAAAAGTCACCGGGACTGACGGTCAGGAAAAGATGGCGGCGCCCCCCATGCATGTTTTCGCGGACAACGGTCAGGGAAAAGTCGTCTATACAGGCGAATTCCTGCTGGGAATCGGCCCGAATGAATTGGGTGAACAAACCTGCGTGCTGTACCCGACATGGAAAGTTTCACCTGAGGAACTGGCAGCGTGGAA
>JAYSPO010000600.1:0-4073 GCA_043722015.1 Candidatus Kuenenia sp.
GTAAATGGTTGAAGATGAACGGTCCCTTTGGGTCGCTTTTTCGCCAGGTATAGGTTGTAGCCGAGCTCTGAAATCCCCGCGCACACCTTGATATCGCTCGGTCTGCAGGTGAGACAATCAATACAGCCGTGCCCTGCAGACTGATTGAGCTGAGTCCGGAATCGCTGCTGGGCTCAGGATCCCGCAGCAATCAAGCCTTGGAATCATCTGTCTGCCACCTGAATGCCCCTCAGATCACTGCCGACAGCTTCAGTGCTTCACAGTCAGCTTCAGACTCGCGTAAAGCCGGCAAAGCGTCAGCCACGACACCAGAGGGCTTGGACTCTGCTTCATCCCAACCATTGCGGCAGCGGACTCACACTGTGGATCAATGGAACACTCAAGCAGCATCAACGAAAAAGTTGCTTCGAATCCGACCCCCCCACCAGAGTCCACTGCGCGGGATTTGGTCGAATTGTAACTTTCGATAGTTAAAAAAGTCAGAACCAGTCTCACTTTCGTTAGTGAGGAACACACAGGTAACTTTCGATAGTTAAACTCAGATCAGCGAGTTGGCTGGTGATACGTCAAATCGTCGCGTCGGAGGACTGACGGACAAGCGAGTTCCTGAGAATGTCGTCGGAGATTTCTTTGTGTACTCAACGTGCATCGACCGTGGGGATGGTGAATCCGAGATCAGCGATCATTATCATACGGGCATCAAAAGCTTTGTTCAGGACTTCCGATGAAACCGACCTTCTTCTCGGCACCGAAATGACGAAAATACACCAAATCAACTGTGGAACTTTACTCGTCCCAAACTTCTCAACCGTTGTCTGCCACTGTCTGCTGCTGGAAGACGAATCCGGATTGGCATTGGTTGATACCGGAATTGGCCTGCTGGATGTGCAAACGCCAGTCGAACGCTTAGGGCAACAGTTGATCGACATGGCTGGGTTCCAGTTCAATGATCACGACACAGCCGTGCGTCGAATTGAAAAATTGGGATTCGCACCTGACAATGTTCACCATATCGTGATGACGCATCGTGATCCTGATCATGCCGGTGGATTGGCAGATTTCCCGAACGCTCAAGTTCATATCACTGAGGAAGAGTTGACCAACGTTCTGTCGGGGCACTGGCGGTATGTTCCTCGCCAGTTCGAGCACAAACCTCGCTGGAAGACTTACGACTCGTCACAGCGACAATGGTTCGGTCTGGCAGCTCGTCCGGTGTCTTTGGGATTCTCTTCGGAAGTCCTGTTGATTCCGCTGTTCGGCCACACGCTCGGACATTGCGGAGTCGCTGCGCAACAGGGTCAACGCTGGTTACTGCATGTTGGCGATGCTTATTACCTGCGAGTGGAACTGACAGACGATTACGGGTCGAATCAGAGAGATGAGCTTTATTGCAGAAAAGAGTGAATTATTGAATCGGCGATTCGGTAAACAGCAGGAACAATCATGGATTCAGTTCAGGTCATTCAACGACTCCGCCAACACCGAGCATGGGTGAATCGAAATCTGCTGGAAGCGGCAACGCTGCTGAGCGACGAACAGCTAAGTACACAGTTTCCAATTGGTCAGGGTTCGATCTGGAAGTCGCTGGTTCATCTCTACGCAGCAGAATACGTGTGGCTCGAAGCATTGCTTGGCGATGAAGACCCACTTGTTCAAGGCGATTTGCCGGGGAAACTTCCCGGCAATCAACTGGGCGAAAAGAGAATTGCAGGTTTAGATGAACTGCGGACGCTTTGGACAGTCCTGGAACAGCGATGGTCAGACTATCTGAATATTCTGAGACCCAGTTCGCTCGCAGATGTGGTCTACAAGAAGCGCACCAGTGCGTTGGTCGGAAGTCGCTTTGGAACCCGTCGCAGCGACATTCTCTTGCATGTCTGCACGCACGCTCAATACACGACGGCTCAAATCGTCAATATGATGAGACAATGCGGTGCTGAAAAGCTTCCCGACACCATGCTGATCCTGATGGCTCGACAGGAAGCTCTTTAATCATTTCTGGAGTAGTGCCATTCCGAACGAGTCCAAGACCACAGACCAGAATGAAACACCTGGCTTACCGGACCTGCCAAGAGCAATTGCTCTGATCGTACTGTTTGGTATTGCCGTGGTGGTAGTCTCGACGTTTCATGTTGGAAGCTGGCCAGCATTCATCTTCACGTTTCTGCTTGGCAGTTTCCTTGCGATGATGGCCGGTGGATTGGTCGGCGTTCACACGGTTCCTTCGGTCATGGCTTTTGTAGCCTTCAGTGGGCTTATTGAAGGCATCGTTCAAGGTTGGCTACGCTATGGTTTTATCGGGGCCATCAGTGGTGCAGTCGCAGGACTGATCGTCGGTTGCATCATTGGGATGCTTCCAGTGATGCTCGCTCATTTGATCTTGATACTGTTCGGCCACGACATCATGGTGGCTGAAAACACAGAAGAGAGTCACGACGATCAGAAAGCGAAGAAGTGATGTCATGGCGAATTTGATGACCCTCGCTGATCGAACAGACAATCGCTGATCTGAATATTGGTTCATGCGAAAACAGATCTGATCGCGGTCGAAATGCTGCCGCCAGTCATTTTCGAAACTCACCAAAGTGCCAAAGAATCCCTGATGGATCGTGCAGGAAGTATTCTTTGCCCCAGTGTTCAGTGCGAATCGTGGTGAGCCTCACGTTTTCGTATCTGGCGGGCAAATCCAGAGCCTTCATTTCGGTCCAGTGGCGTTCCACATCGTCTACTTCGAGGAAGAGCATGGTGTTGTCGATCCAATCCTTCACGCACGCATCCTGCAGGTTGAAGCCAAGTCCGTCTGTCTTGAAGAGGCCAAAGAATCAGTACGACTGTCAGCAACTACGGCTTTTGCATTGTCTTGCAGTGAGTGACGAGCTGCTTGAGTGATTTTTGGATATGACGGCACATGCAACCTGCTTCAGCGAAAACCGGCATCGTTCTGGAGACGCCCAGCACGCTGTAATACATCATGAGACCTGGATTGATGGTTGGAGCGGACAGCAACGCTGTAGAGCGATCCAGGGCATTATTGCTGACTCAGCCACAGACGAACTCTTGTTGTCTTGTTCTGAATTGAACGTTGAAACAGGATAATCCTGGAATGCAGCAGAGGTGACACGTCCGGAATTGATAAACTGCTTGGCTACCGACATTTCTGCAAATGCAGATGACGACTGTATCTGCTGCAACTCCACGATCATGGATAAACGAATCAAAATGCAGGGACCACGATCCTGTCGAAACTCAATACAAACAAGGCAGACTTACAGCCACCGACTGCTGCGCGCTTCCCAGCGTTTCAAACACATCATTCGTAACAGGTAATGGTTTGATCGTCAGCTGCAACGGAGAATGACGGCTGCACTACGCAGCCTGCTCAAAGTATGGCGATGAACTGGCAGTGGAGTTCAAGAACAATTGATCGACTCGGGATTCAATTGAACAGTTTGAACAGGGTGCAACATCGGTGGAGTCCAGATTTTTGGCGAAAGAGCAGGAACGAAAAACTGGCAGTTCCATTTTGTTTATTCCTGAGCGAATACTCCATTCAGACGCAGCTCAGGAAACCGTCACGAATAAAATGGTTGATGAGTTGAGGAATCAGATCAACACAAACATGGGGCATTGAGAAACTGCTGGTTCGTCTGAACCTGAAATCAGTCTGATTCAAAAAGCAGATTCATCAGCCACTGCACGGGATCGAAAGACACAACCTGAAGATTGAGTCCGATCGACAAGGCTAAGAAGCCACGACCAATCAGTAACTTGAATGATCGTCTTTGATTGATGAAGGACAACTGTCTCAGTTCCAGATCATCAACATTTCGACTCTGACATCTTTAAGATCAAGAAGTTTGCCCTCATGGCTTCTGATCACTCATGTGTTTTCTGTTTTTTTGAAATCTCAGTTGAAGATCATTTCTTCCGGGTGATCATCATGTCTTTGTCGGTAATCTTTGGCCTTAAGAATCCCCCCCCCTGGGTTGTTTGTCTTGGGCAGCGTGAGCTGCCCAATATCTACGTTAATCTCGTTACTCTTTCGTTCCTCTCGTTGTGATGCATTCGACTGT
>JAYSPO010000601.1:0-7178 GCA_043722015.1 Candidatus Kuenenia sp.
TGAAGCGGGAATTCGTAAAACTACTGGGCTGGTTTGACGAACACGGCCCACGTGCCGTCATGCAGATTCTTCCTGACGGAGATTTCACTCAGGCCGGAGTCGGCTGGAACAAAGTAGGTTACGGCAATAGTCCGCATCACACTCAGTACGTTGTCGGACCGGAACGATCGGGGCTGTATTACCTCCATGCCAAGGGTGAGCAGACCGGGACATTTTTTTCGTTTCCCTGGGTCGTCGCGCCCGCGAAACCCCAATCGCAGATCGCCGTCCTGGCTTCAACCAATACCTGGCTGGCCTATAATAACTTCGGAGGCCGCAGTAATTACATCAATGCGAATCGCCTGCCGGACACGCCCATTGTGAATGCTCGCCAGGATCTGATTCGCTACACCGGAGCAGGAGCGTTCAATGCCTGGGGATTCCCGGACGAGGAGTATCTGCCGCTGTCATTCGAACGACCCGAACCGGGAAATGTCGTGCGGGAGAATGAGGAAGTCACTGATCCGATCGCCGGTCGACTGCCTTGCGGCATGGCCCCGGCCGAGTGGCGGCTGCTCGGCTGGCTCGAACGTGAGGGTTTTCAATACGACTATTACTCAGAATTGCATCTCCACAATGGCGCGCTGGATCTGGATCAGTACACCATCCTGATGATCAGCGTACATCCCGAATACTGGTCCCGTGAAATGTATCTACGTGTGAAGGAATGGGTCTGGCAGCGTGGCGGAAAACTGATCTATCTCGGTGGAAACGGTTTGAATTGCGAGGTCGAATTTCTCGGAGAAGATGCACTTCGTTTTAAGACCCATCTTGCTCCGGTAAACGGCAGCGAACTGGGGATGCCGGATCCGAAGAACCCGGACTTCTACTGCGACAGTCGCATGGCTCGCACGCTGGAATCCGAGGCGAATCTGCTGGGGGTCGTCTGTACGGATTCAGGAATCATGACGGCTGCACCATACAAAGTGCTCCACGCTGATCACTGGGTCTTTGCGGGCACCGGTTTACGCAACGGCGATCTGTTTGGCGAAAAGAGTCTGCAGGAACGAATCCCGGGAGGTGCGTCCGGGCATGAGACTGACAAACGCAGCCCGCACTCTCCACCGGGTACAGAACTGCTGGCCAAGGGCACAAACTGCGACGACGGTGGCGCTGAAATTGTCTGTTACGAGACACCGAGTGGCGGGGCGGTGTTCTCTGTAGGATCGATCACCTGGGTGCCGTGTGTCCTCATAGACGACGCTGTCTCGCGGATCACAGCGAATGTTGTCGCTCGCTACCTGAGGAAGGAGCAGTCATGAGACAGTTTGAAATTGCCAATGCTGTTTGCATTCAATCGCATTTTGGATCCCGATCATTTATACATCACGTGAACACAACGTGGCGTTGTCTGGTCCTGAAACAAGCGACAGTCATTTGGAGTGCGGCGACTTGTCGCCGCTTTGCCTTTCCAATACGATATTTTTGTCAATCAGCATGTGGAAACAGCCAGTAAGCCATTTCAATTTCAGGTGAAGTCGACCGTACAAACGAACATCGTTTCCAGAGCCAAATTACCTGAAAAAGAAAGCGGTGACGAGTCACCGCACTCCAAACGTCGCTGGCTTAGATCCTTTCTTTTCAACAACTGCGCATGTTGCGCGCATCTTTTCGACCGTAGTTCTTTGGGATTTCGAAATTCGGACTTCGGATTTGCGGCTTCGCCGCGCTAGGGTCTGGTTGCACGGATCAATTTTAATGGAGACTCAACAGTATCATGAAAATCACTCAGATCGAGGCCATTCCGGTATGTGTTCCTCTCAAAACGGGAATGACGGCAAAGACGGCCCATGGCGAGCACGCGACTTCGCCTTTCGTCATTGTTCGTGTGCATACCGATCAAGGATTGACTGGCCTCGGTGAAGCCACGGTCACAGCGTTGTGGAGCGGAGAAACTCAGGCCACGGCCATGGCTGTGCTTCGCGACTGCATCGAACCCGTGCTGCTGGGGCGTGATCCTCGTGACATCACCGCGATTCGCCGTGCGATGGAGTTCGCGGTCAAGCTCAATCCGTTCACTCGTGCAGCGGTGGAAATGGCGATGTGGGATATCGCCGGGAAGGCAGTCGGGCTTCCTGTTTATCAGCTGCTTGGTGGAAAGGTGCGTGATCGAGTCCGCATCAAGCTGGTCGTCTGGGCTCGCGATATCGCAGGGTCTCGCCTGATGGCAGAACAGCATCTGGCCCTCGGAGTGACCTGCGTCAAAGTCAAAACGGGACTGGATCCTGTCACGGATATTGCTCGAGTCAGAGCCGTGCGGGAAGTCTGCGGTCCCGACATTCCGGTGACAATTGATTCAAACTGTGGATGGACCATTCAGCAGGCGCATTACTGCCTGCGCGAACTTCAGGATGTGAATCTGCTGCTCGCAGAGCAACCAATTCCACCCGGAGATCATGCGGCGATGGCGGAACTTCGGCGCGCGACATCGACGCCTCTGATGGCTGACGAAAGCATCTTCACGCTGCAGGATGCCTGGCTCCTCGCAAATCACCGCGCGGTGGATGTGTTCAGTATTTATCCAGGGAAACACGGCGGAATCGCTGCGACAAGCGATATCGTGGCAATCGCGCGAGCCGCCGGACTCCGCTGCACAATTGGCAGCAATCTGGAACTCGGGGTGGGTACCGCAGCGATGCTCCACGTGGCTGCGGCATTTCCTGAAGTCGATGTCGATGCATTTCCGGCTGACACGATCGGACCGCTGTATCATGAGACAGATCTGCTCACGCAGCCGTTGAATCTGGGACCTCCGTCGGCGATCGTGCCGGATGGTCCGGGACTGGGCGTTGAACTGGATGAAAAACTGCTGAAGAGATACCGAGTCGACCACTGAGTCAGGTTCGACAGGTCCATTTCAGAGTTTTATACTCCACGCGGGCATGATAGAGAGAATTGGCGAGCGGCATGCGTCAGCTTGCCGGTACAAAAACGAGGTACCGGAGGGCTCACGCCACTCCGCTCGCCGGACTCATTTCTGGCCACCCGAACTTTATGTTCACTGTCAACACGTTCAGCGAAGGATCACGTTATGCCGCAGCCGCCGGACAGCGACGCTTCCGACATTCCTTCGACCGGGCGTAACCAGCAGGAACTCAATCCGTATGCCGTTGAGTGGCCAGCCCACGATGCAGTGACGGCTGCATCCTCGAAGATGACCAAAGCTCGCTTCAAAGTACTCGGCGTGCTCTGTTTGTTGTCCGGAGTACTCTATCTGGATCGCATCTGCATTTCGGCGGCTGTCGATTCTATCCAGACGGATCTGAAGATCACGAACACGCAGACCAGCTATTTTTTGATGGCGTTTACGCTGGCCTATGGACTGTTTGAAATTCCCACCGGGCGCTGGGGAGATCGGTTGGGCGCTCGACGAGTGCTCACGAGAATTTCCTTGTGGTGGTCGGCCTTTACGGCGCTGACCGGGGCCTGTACGGGGTTATGGATGCTGGTGGGGGTCCGGTTTCTGTTCGGGGCCGGCGAAGCAGGTGCGTTTCCGAACGTGGCGCGAGTCATGTCCCGCTGGTTTCCCGATCATGAACGCGGGCGCGCTCAGGGCGTTCTGCTGGCGGCGTCACAGGTGGGAGGTGCATTGGCACCGTTTCTGGCAGCGCTGCTGATTCAGGAGATCGGATGGCGTTGGACGTTTGTGGCGTTCGGAAGTGTGGGGGCCTTTTGGGCTGCGGGATTCTACGTCTGGTTTCGGGATGACCCGGCAGATCATGACGCGGCGAACGCGGCGGAAGTCGCTTACATTGGACGCGGTGCTTCAGCTGCCAATGTGCATTCGCAAATTCCCTGGGCTCTTGTGGCGGGAAATCCGAGCATCTGGTTTCTGAGCCTGATCATGGCGTGCGGTTCCTTCAACAGCTACATCTACTTTTCGTGGTTCCCCAAGTATCTAAAGTCCGGGCGAGGCGTGGATGTGACGGAAGCCGGGCTGATGGCATCGATGGTACTGGCGTTTTCGGCGGCGGGAACTCTGGCGGGAGGATACCTGCTGGACTGGTTTGCCTCGCGCGGCGGGATTGGCAGAAAACGTCTGCTGGGAGGCTGCTCGTTCTTTCTCGCATCCGCCATGCTGGGGTGTAGTTTGCTTTCCGGCAATCCGTGGCTCGCCGTCTTTTTCGCGGCCCTATCCTGCTTTGCGACTCAAGCAACGCAACCGCTTTGGTGGACATGCGCCATCGGCATCAGCGGAAAGCACATCGGCGCGCTGTTTGGATTAATGAATTCCGTAGGTGTCTTTGGTGCGATGAGTTCGCAATTCCTGGTCGGAGCCCTCGCTGACCTGCTGGGAGCGAGAGGATTCACCGGACGGGCTCAGTGGGATCCGATTTTCTACATCAACATGGGAGTTCTGGTTGTCGCCGGACTTCTCTGGTCGGCGTTCGTATTCAAAACCGTGGAGGAGCGCGATGCCGATCATTGATGTCCACAGTCATTTCTGGTGCTACCCCGATCACTTCGACGACGATTTTCGTCAGCAGAGTCGTCGAGCCAAAGCGGGCGTGGAACTGGATCTGACCGTGCGCTTTGAAGACTACCAGCGGACGTCCGTGCCGGATGTTCGGACAATTGTGTTTGGAGGCAAAGCCAAACTCAGCGGGCTTTGGGTGGACGACCGGTCGGTGCGGAATTACGTGGATGCTCATCCAGATCAATTGATCGGCTTCCTGTCACTGGATCCGACTCAGGACGGCTGGGAACATGACCTCAAGGCCGGACATCAGGAACTCGGCCTCCGTGGAATCAAGCTGATGCCGATGTACGCCGGTTTTCGTCCGGATGAAAAATGGCTGGCTCCCTTGTGGGAATACGCTCAGCAGCATCAGTTACCTGTCCTGCTGCACACCGGGACCACGTTTATCTCTCAGGCTCCGCTGGAATGTACGTTGCCCAGACACCTCGATCCGGTCGCCGCTCGTTACCCGGAACTGCGAATCATTCTCGCTCATCTGGGTCATCCTTATGAGGGCGAATGCGTGGCCGTGATTCGAAAGCATCCTCACGTTTATGCCGACTTATCGGCTCTGCATTACCGCCCGTTTCAGTTGTATCACAGTCTGATGCTGGTGCAGGAGTATGGCGTCTGGGACAAGGTTCTCTTTGGAACGGATTATCCGTTTACGACAGTGCAGGCTTCGATTGACGGGCTGCGAGGGCTCAATTCAATGCTGGCCGACACGGCACTTCCACGCCTGAATGAAGAGGCGATAGAACAGTTGATTTTCCGCGACAGCCTGCCGCTGCTGGGTTTGTAAATTCGTAGGGTGGGACCAGCGGAGTTGGATCGAGGCGCCAGCCAAATATTGACGGCTGATTGAGAAGATTGTGGAGCCTGGGGATTCCGGTCAATGATGGGAAGCGAAGGGCCCTCTACCGTGTCTGGCACCGGCGGCTCTCCCTAGGACTGCGGCAGCCCTGCTGCCGCTTTGATCTCAGCAGCCTGCTGCTGAGAATTGATGGTTGGAACTGGAGAAAAGTCTCCACAGCAGGCTGTGGAGGGGGAAAGCGGCAGCAGGGCTGCCGCAGTCCAGGATGGAGGCCGCCCGGCGGCCGCCCGGTGCCAGACACCGTAAATAGGCTTGTTTTCGACATTGTCCTGGAAGGAATTCCGGGAGTTCGCTTTGACGCGATGCTTGGAGATTCCACATTTTTTGAGGTGCTGATTGAACCGAGAGACCTTCGAAGACTCCGAGCGGCGTTCGTGGAAATTGCACGGTGCGTGAGTGGGAAGCAAGAGCGGAAGTGCGTATTGCTGATCGAGGATCCAGGTATCAGTACAGTTCGCCTGTTTCATGAGTTTGAGGGATTCAGTGCAGTCCTGCAGCCCGAGATTCAGGAACGCCTCACCATCGTCGTTCGTCGTAGAGGCAATCTGGAAAAAGTCGTTGGCGCCCTGCCACCGGAAACCCGCGAGAGTATCGAACTGATTATTGATCACGTCCGGCACGCATCGATACGTCCAACAAAGCGACCAGGCGAAGCGTTCTTCGATGTCCTTCGAGTACTTCTTGTGCAATGGTTCCGCAGCTTGGGGCCTGTCACCTCCAAAGAACTCTTCTACGCAGGCGAACGAGCTAGAATTGGTCAACGATCTCTCCGCCGGAGACCGTACCAATTGCTCTCCACGTCATGGTGTTGATGCCGGAGTGAACCGCTCGCGCGGAACCATCTAACAAAAGGAGATTCACTGTACCGTTATGATACGAACGAGCGGAATAAGCGCCGTTGGACTCCGGGCCTCCGTCGCCACAATCCGTTATTCGGGAGTTTGGCGCCAAGATGTGGTTGTACCAGGTTTGCGTAAATCCGCTCAGGACCCACGTAAAGCCTGCAAACGAAACGTGATCAGGTTCGGCATTCGACGGCCATGAACACGCCTCTTCGACGTCATTTGGAGTTCGTAACCCGTGCGTCGGAATGGACAGTCTTCTGAAATCCGACCAGGGAGAATAGACATCAGGATTTCCGTCACCAGCCATGCGTTCAGAAAAAGCGGCTGTGTTGGATCTTCCATCAGAAATGCGTGGATCACGACGTCCGGTCATCCGACGAAAACCACTCAATGATTGATTTCCCTCGGGCTGATCTGTTGTTTCAAAAAAAGTATCAGGTGATGTACCCGTGCAAATACGATAGCTGTTGCGAAGAATTGAAGCCGGATCTGACGGGCAGATGAACACAGGAATACGGACAGTCAACAATTCCGCGTTCTTTTTTGAATACGGCGGATCGGTAAGTACACCCATCCCATTGTCCGTTCGGTCATACCGTTGAAACAAAGCTTCCTGCTCAAGAAACGGAAGCAATCCCACATGGATGGAACGATTCAAGTGTCGTGTGTCACCTGTACGCGGATCGGCTACAAATCTAGTCGATGCCGGTGTTTTTTGGGTCGATGCTTCTGCAGTGGCACAGGCGACGCCGATTTGCCTAAGTTTGTTCAGGCAACTTACGCTCCGCGCCGTTTCGCGTGCGGACTGGACAGCCGGAAGCAGAAGCGCCATGAGAATTGAAATCACCCCCATCGTGACTACCAATTCAAGTATCGTGAACGCGGACCGAGTCTCGGTAGTACGGGAACGTGGGCGGGTTGTTGAGTTGCCAATTACCAAAATGTAGATCAGTATCAACAC
>JAYSPO010000602.1:0-1089 GCA_043722015.1 Candidatus Kuenenia sp.
ATGCTTGGCTTTTGGGATCTCGATTCACGCAGCCGTCGCCGAGAATTCCTGCAAGTCGGCGGGTTGGGACTTGGTGGATTGCAACTTTCCAGCCTTTTGCAGTCAAAAGCGGATGCTGCGGCACTTTCGTCACCGATCGTTAAAGACACGTCTGTGATCTTCCTGTTTCTGCATGGCGGCCCCAGCCAGACAGAAACGTTTGATCCCAAAATGACCGCCCCGGTGGGTATTCAAAGTGCGACGGGTGAGGTCCAGACAACGATCCCCGGAGTTACGTTTGGCGGCACGTTTCCCAGATTGTCGGCGCTCGCCGATAAGGTGTCGATTGTGCGTTCCTTCGTCACGGGCGATGGCAATCACGACATCAAACCAATTGTGTGCCGCGATACCCTGAATGCGAATCTGGGTTCTTTGTACGCTCGAGTTGCCGGAACGAATCGTTCAGGCAGTGGACTTCCCACCAACGTCGCGCTGTTTCCGAAGGCAGTCGTGGAGGGGGCTCAGCCCGCCGTCGCAAACTTTGGTGACTTCACATCTGCTGGAAAACTCGGCAACGGCTTTCGTCCGTTTGTCCCCGGAGCCCAGGGCGAAGCACAGGACAATATGCGGCTGCAGTTTGACAGATCACGGCTGGACGATCGTCGGCATTTGTTGCAGCAGCTTGATCTGATTCGACGCAGTGCGGATCAATCGGGAATGCTGACCGGGCTGGACCGCATCCAGCAACAGGCATTCGATACGATCGTGGGCGGGGTGGCCGATGCTTTTGATCTCTCGAAGGAAGATCCCAAAACGATTGAGCGCTACGACACCTGTTCGCTGCTTCGGCCCGATGATATCAATCGGAAATGGAACAACCACAAGAATTACGTCGATAACGTTCAGAGTCTTGGCAAGCTGCTCCTGCTGGCACGCCGATTGTGTGAAGCTGGCTGCGGTTTTGTAACCGTCACGACCAATTTCGTGTGGGACATGCATTCAGATGTGAACAACGCCGGTGTTGAAGAAGGCATGGGTTACATGGGCGTGCCGCTTGACCATGCACTTTCCGCATTTATTGAAGATCTGTATCAGCGGGGACTCGATGAC
>JAYSPO010000603.1:0-13697 GCA_043722015.1 Candidatus Kuenenia sp.
CGCTGCGTTATATGGCTCCCGAACGACTGCTGGGGCAGCAGAACGCCAATTGTGATCTCTATTCCATGGGAGCAACGCTCTACGAATTATGTCTGCAGCGCGCGGCGTTTGAGCATTCGGATCGCGATGAACTCATGCGGATCATCATGGAAGAACGTCCTGTTCGGCCGCGCGACATCAATCGCGACATCCCCCGCGGGCTGGAGACGATCATTCTGAACTGTCTCGAAAAACATCCGTCCGATCGGTATCCGACCGCTGATGCTCTGCTCGCAGACCTGCTGAGACATGCGCGCGATCAACGCGTCAGTTCCACCAGCCGTCGCTCGTTTTCCGGATTTTTTAAGGCCATCCAGAAGCGACTGTCACGGCGTTCAAGCCCCGATGGCCCGGACGAAAAGCGGAGGCAATAGATACGACATGAACTGGCTCGTCTATCACATCGTCAGCGGACAGGCATTTTTCACGGGCGTTGGCCTGCTGATTCTGGCGGCCGTGTCATCCACTTCTACCCGACCGATCTTCAGCCGGATCACCGTGTTGTCGTTCCTCATCGGCGTCATTGCAGTCGTCATTTCGTCAACGGCGATTTCGTATTGGTGCTACGGTGTTGCGGGTGCCGTCACACTCGTCTGGATCGCGTCGCGGTTCAAGCCGGACTGGCGGCGCCGGACATCTTATGCCGTCATCGCCGTGTGGCTGATCGCAGCATTGCTCGAACTTCCGTACCACATTACTCCATCTCTTGATCCTGCTCGAACTCGGACGGTAACAGTTATAGGGGATTCGGTCACTGCCGGCGTGGGTGGTGATGAGACCTCTGAGACATGGCCCAACCTGCTGGCTCGTCAGCATCAGCTTCAGGTTCAGGATATCTCGCACATGGGTGAGACGGCAGCGTCGGCACTCAAACGGGCAAAGTCTCAGACAATCGAGTCGTCCGTGGTCGTCGTCGAGATTGGTGGCAATGATGTGCTGGGCTCAACCACGTCGGCGCAGTTTGCACTCGATCTCGACGCCCTGCTGGCCCATCTCGAAGCGCCAGATCGTCAAGTCATCATGTTCGAACTGCCGTTGCCTCCGTTTTGTAATGAATATGGTCGTGTCCAACGAACCGTCGCCGCTAAGCACAATGTTGTACTCATTCCAAAGCGAGTCTTCCTGTCAGTCATTGCCAGCAGCGACTCAACACTCGATTCCATTCATCTTTCACAATCCGGCCATCAGTTCATGGCGGATTGTGTGTGGAGACTCGTCCAATCCGCATTTAAGCCACGTTCACATTGAAGGCCGCAGTTTTCGGAGTGTGCGATCAGCGCGCATTGCGAGCGCCCGCACACCACGAGGTCAACCTGGCAAACAACTTCGTGAAGCTGGGCACGTCAGCACTTTTCGCTGCGGAAAACACTTCCGTTGGCCGCGAAATGTTCATCCTGCGAGTCGGCACGCAACCCGCTGCACCCGTGCTCACCGGCCCTGCGTCCGTGACAGCTTCGCTTCGTCCTGCGATCACATGGAACGCCGTGGGAACCTCAATAGAATACGAAGTGTGGATCAATAACCGTTCGACAAACGAATTTAGGGTTCTGGTCGAGCCCGCATCAGGGACGTCGTTCACACCTTCAATTGACCTTGGAATCGGCAACTTCACCGTCTGGGTACGGGCGCTCGACGAAAACGGGGGACCACCGTCGGTCTGGAGTGTCCCGCGCACCTTCCGCATTAATACACCTGTGACTCAGAATCCCGTCGGCCACAATTCCACAAACGGGCTGTCGATGGTTTCATGGCAGCAATTGAAAGGTGCAGCGAAATACGATGTCTGGATTGATCGGCTTGATGTTCCGACGGCGCAGATTTTTCGAGACTCGAATGTGACAGGCACCAGCGTGACGCCGCACCAGCGTGACGCCACCGTCGCTTCCAGCCAACGGCAGGTATCGAGTCTGGGTACGTGGACTCGCGGCAGATGGAGCCGACGGTGCATGGTCGGCTTCTCAGGATTTTGTGGCCGTTCAGGTGCCTGCGATCACCAGCGGCCTGAATCCAACTTTTAATACAACACCGACGGTCGCCTGGACAGCAGTGCCTGGGGCCGCATCTTACGAAGTGTATGTGCTCAGTATTAACGGCAACTTCAAGGCCCTGCATGAAAAGAATATTGCGGGCACGACGTTCACCTGGCCCACGCTGCCCGCCGGACCTTATCGGTATTGGGTGCGAGCAACCGGTGCGACGATCTGGAGTAATCCGGTCAATATTGATACGTCCGGTCGCACAGATGTGCTGACACCCATCGGAAGTCAAACTTCCGTTCGTCCGGTGATTTCATGGCGGCCTGTTGACGAAGCGGTTCGATATGAACTGTGGGTGAATCGTCTTGGTGTGCAGGACAAAATCATCTATCAGACGAATCTGACATCGACCAGCTTTACGCCGACGTCCAACTTGCCGTCCGGCAACTACCGCGTCTGGGTGCGCGCGGTCAGCAGCACGTTGACGGCTCCCTGGAGCGTGCCTGTCGATTTCACGATCGTCAATGTGGATCGCACGGTCGAGCCACAAGCAGAATTGCTGGCGTCCGTCTTCGCCGATTCGGAATTGCTGCCGCTCCTGGATGGCACCGAGCATTCGACGACAGACGTTTCCAGAACGGTGACCACAATCCCTGTCGCACCACCGGATGAATCTGAGTCGGAATTCGTGATAGCCGACATCGCGCCGCTCGCTGTCATAGTTCCATCGCCTGCCGTCGTGGAAACTCTGAACACCGCTGGGTCGAGTGATCTCCCGGAACGCCTGTCGATCGAAAAAATCATTCGCCAATTCGTGTAGGACGCCTGCGATCCTACAACTGATTCGACACGCCATACCGGCAATTCACTTTCCGAATGGGAGGCAAATTCGGGCTAATGGGCTGCTTGTGCAGGACAAACGATGGCGTGGCTGTTATTCTGCCGACCTCGCCGGAGCTTCCTGCTCCTCCTTGCCCACCATATGAGTCGTCCGCGCGGCTCAGTTCAAAGGCCACCCGATGTCGAGTGTTGTTGCTACGATGCAGACCGGAGATCAGCAGCGCGCTGTTCAACTGGTTGAAGCCTGTCGGAAGATTCGTGAACAGGTTGGCCGCATCGTGGTTGGCCAGGAAGACGTGGTTGAGCAGTTGCTGATTGCCATCCTGGCGCGCGGTCACTGCCTGTTGGAAGGTGTGCCTGGCTTGGCGAAGACGTTGATGGTGCGGTCGCTGGCACATTCCATGAGCCTGTCGTTTCATCGGATCCAGTTTACTCCCGACCTGATGCCGGCGGACATTACCGGCACAGACATCATTCAGGAAAATCGCGAAACCGGACATCGCGATATGGTGTTCGAAAAAGGACCCGTCTTTTCGCAGATGCTGTTGGCGGATGAAATCAACCGAACTCCGCCCAAGACTCAGGCCGCGCTGCTGGAAGCCATGCAGGAACACGAAGTCACGGTCGGTGGCACGACCTATCGGCTGGAAGAACCGTTCTTCGTCCTGGCCACACAGAACCCGATTGAACAGGAAGGCACGTACCCGTTGCCAGAAGCTCAGCGCGACCGCTTTCTGTTCAACGTCATTGTGAATTATCCGTCGCGCGATGAAGTAAGGGGAGATCATTGATCGCACCACCTCGACGATGTTCGCGAAGCCGGAGCCCGTTGTTTCCGGGGCAGAAATTATTGAGTGCCAGCAGACGGTGAGACTGGTACCACTCCCGGAACATGTCAAAAATTTCGTGCTGGATCTGGTTCGGTCCGCTCGCCCGAAAGAACCATCTGCGGCACCATGGGTTCGCGAGCTGATCGAGTGGGGCCCCGGTCCTCGCGCTTGCCAGCAACTCGTGCTGGCCGCCAAAGCCCGCGCGTTGCTGCAGGGCCGTTATCATGTGACGCGCGACGATGTCGAAACGCTGGCGCTGCCTGTTCTGCGACACCGGATCGTGCCGACTTTCAATGCCGAAGCCGAAGGCGTCAGTGTGGATGACCTGGTCCGCCGTCTGCTACGCGAGTTGCCGAAGACATCGAAGCAGCTTCTTTAAAATCCCAATGTTCAAATCCCAATGACCAATGAATCGCAGCGCGCATCATTGGTTATTGGCCCTGCCCTGACGAATGTTTTCATTGGTCATTTTTCATTGGTGATTGGTCATTCTCCTCCCATGCCTCACGTTTCTGACGTACTCTCAGCTCGCGACATCGCAAAATTCTCCAACCTTCAGGTCCTGGCCAGGGGGGGGGGGGTGTTGAGGGTTTCTGTTCGGGGCTGCACCGATCGCCGCATAAGGGGTTCAGTGTTGAGTTCAAAGAGCACCGTGCCTACGTACGAGGCGACGATATTCGCACGATCGACTGGAAGTTGTTCGGCAAAACCGATCGACTTTACATCCGCGAATACGAAGAAGAAACTAATCTGCGATGCACGATTCTGCTGGATTCCAGCGGGTCGATGGCCCACAGCGGATCTCGCAGTAACGGCAGCACCAAACACGATTACGCCGTACGGACAGCCGCCTGTCTGGCGTACCTGATGCTCCAGCAACAGGACAGTGTCGGACTGGTGACGTTTGATAAGCAGGTCCGTCGCTATATCCCGCCGCGTGCCCGGCCGAAACACCTGCAGGCGATCATCAACGAACTCAAAGTGCAGAAGCCGCAGTTTGAAACGGAACTGAGCGAAGTATTCCACGAAATGGTCGTCAAGATCCATCGTCGCGGTCTGCTGATCATTATTTCCGATCTGTTTGGGGATGTCGATCAGTTGATGAAATCGCTGGCGCATTTTCGTCATGCCAACCATGAGATCATGATCTTTCAGATCTGGGATCCGGATGAGCTGGACTTTCCGTTTCGGCAGTGGACGCAGTTTGCATCGCTGGAATCCGCGTCCAACCGTCATCTCATCGACCCTGCCCAGATCCGGCGCGCCTACCTTGAGAAGCTGGCCCAGTTTCGGGATCAGCTTGCGAAGGGCTGCAATTGTCACCGTATCAGTCTGGTGCCCATGACAACCGATCAGCCTCATGCTGATTCGCTGGCCGCGTATCTGGCGCTGAGAAGGAAGGGGCAATGATGGTGGTTGTCAATTTCAATGTAGCCATCACGCTCCGCGTGATGAGCCTTCAGGGAAACGGCTTTGCCGAACTGCGATTCCGGCCCAAAGGGCCAGCCCTATGTCAGCCCAGGGCAACGCCCTGGGAAACGAAACCCCAAAATCACTAAGCCCCAAAGGGGCGTCCCTAAGCCAGTCGAAAGGATCATGATCATGCCGCAATCACTCGCGAAAATCGCGATCCACATCGTCTACTCGACGAAGGGCCGACAACCGTGGCTGCACAGCGTTCCCTTGCGAAATGACCTCTATGCCTACAAGGCTACCATCCTCCGCGATAAGGTAGATTCCCCAGCCATCGTGATCGGCGGTATGCCGGATCATATTCACGTCCTCTGCCTGCTGAGCCGTAAGTTCCCCATCATGTCCGTGATCGAAGAATCCAAAACCGAAACCAGCAAGTGGTTGAAGAAGCAATCGCCGGATCTCGCGACCTTCGCATGGCAAGGAGGTTACGGTGCCTTTTCGGTCAGCGAGTCAAACATCCCGCAGGTTCGGAAGTACATTGAGGAACAGGAACAGCATCACCATCGCATGACGTTTCAGGAGGAGTTTCGTGCCTTGTGCCATCGCCATGGCCTTGAATTGGATGAACGTTATGCGTGGGATTAGGGTCGCCCCGTTGGGGCTGAACATTCTCGCGGGCCGGTTACCCAGGGCGTTGCCCTGGGCTGACATAGGGCTGACATAGGGCTGACATAGGGCTGGCCCGTTGGGCCGGAACGCATGGAGCTGATATGGAGCTGACCCGTTGGGCCGGAACGCATGGAGCTGATATGGAGCTGACCCGCTGGGCCGGAACGCATGGCGTGGACATGGGGCTGACCTGTTGGGTCGCAACGCAAGACGCTGTAAAAAAGCAGACTCTTTGGGCGGGAACGCGATGGAAGGAACTGCGATGACGTTCCTCAACGGCTCGCTGGCCTTCGGCGCGCTGGCGTTTGCCATACCGCTGATCATTCATATCCTGAATCGCAGTCGCTTTCGCACGGTCGAATGGGGGGCGATGCATCTGCTGGAATCGGTGATCAAGGTCAATCACAAACGGTTTCGGATTGATCAGCTGATTCTGTTGCTGGTGCGATGTGCGATCCCTGTATTGCTGGCATTATGTCTCGCGACACCTGTGCTCACGGGTGCCCGGTTGCTCGAAGGAGATGCGCCGGTGTCGCTGGTGATTCTGCTGGACACGAGTTACTCGATGGACACCGTGGATGCTTCCGGTTCGCGATTTGACAGCGCGGTGGATGCAGCCTGTGCGATTGTCGGTGCGGCAAGTCGAGGTTCTGAAGTGGCCGTGATTCAGACGGGGGGTCGACCGACTCCTCTGTTTGATCAGCCGGTATTTGATCCGGAAGCGGTCATCCGCAGACTGAAGCAGGTTCCGGCGGGATATGGTGCGAGCGACATGCAGGCGTCGCTGGATGAAGCGCTGGCAACACTGTCGGGTATGAAGCACGCCCGGCGGGAACTAATTGTCATCAGTGATTTTCAACCGGCGGACTGGGAAGCCATCGGCGCGAACGCGGCGGAATCGATTCTTCGGCAGGTGGAAGCCATGAGCATCAAGCCGGAACTCACTCTGCTGCCCATTGGAAAGCCTGTCGATGGAAATATCTCCGTCGATTCGCTGGAGTTTCCTCGTCGAGCGCTGGGTGTCGGTCAGCAACTTGCGGTGCGTGCCAACGTGAAAAATCACGGAGTCACAGCGATCGATCATGCTCGTGTCATACTCCGGATTGATGGTATGGAATCCTCCGTGTCGCAGACTGCGCTGGGACCGAACGGGACGACCCAGGTTCTGTTTCCATGTACGTTCGACACCGCCGGTTCGCATGTGATCGAAGTCGAAGTTGTTGCCGACGATCCGCTGACGGACGATAATCGCTATGCCGCCGCCGTGACAATCTGGGACCGCATCAATGTCCTGCAGGTTGACGGTGATCCGAGTAGTCAGCCGCTGCAGAGTGAGACCGATTACCTGTCGATCGCTCTGACCCCCTACACATTTGGACGCGTGCGACTGGCGGATCTTGTGCAGACTCAAACGGTGCAGGCAAAGGACGTTACTGACGAAAAACTCAAAACCGCGCGCGTGGTCGTGCTGGCGAATGTGTCAAAGCTTGAGCCAGCTCAGTTGGCTGCTCTGACGGCATTTGTGCAGGATGGCGGAGCATTGCTGGCCTGCGCGGGAAATCGATTAGATCTGACCTGGTATCGCGAGCAGATGTTTGCAGCAGGCAGCGGACTGCTCCCGGCGGCCTTTGGGACACCACGTGGGCAGATCGATGATGCGGGTAAGAGTGCTCATATTGTGGCGCAGCACTTCGACCATCCCGCATTGGAGTTCTTTAACGAAGCCGCGAACGGCGATCTGTCTGCAGCTGAGATCCGCAAGTGGCATGAGCTTTCTGAAATTGACCCGAATGCAGGCTCGGTGATTCTGGCGCGCCTGGACAATGGTGATCCGTTCCTGGTGGAACGCCGTTTCGGGGAAGGTGTTGTGATCCAGTTGGCAACTGCCTGCGACGCAGACTGGTCTGATCTGCCGATGCGGCCTTTCTTTGTTCCGTTGATGCAACAACTCGTGACGACCATGGCGTCCGGAATAACGCCGCCGCGAAACATCAAGACGGGCGACGCGGCGGTGGCGGTGTTGCCGGGCGACGAGTCCTCGACGACGTTGTCCATCGTGACTCCCGACGGTTCGCGGCGTACGGTGCAGACGGTGCCGCAGGGAAAAATGCAACTCGCCCGGTTCGATGGGACTCAACGCCCCGGTGTGTACGCGATGTCCATGCCATCGACTGCAACGATTCATTTTGTGGCCGAAACATCGCGTGAGGAATCGAACCTGAGCGGTTTGGATGAGCCCGGTCTGGTATCTCTGGCGAAGAATACGGCATCGACACTGATCAAGTCACCTGCTGAATATCTGGAGCTGGATCGATTGCGTCGCCACGGTCAGGAAATCTGGAAGTACGTATTGGCGGCGTTCCTGGCGTTCATGTTTCTGGAACTCGTGCTGCAACAGCGATTCGCGAGGGTCCGCGCATGACAAGCCTGAAATTTGTCGGCGACGTTCCACTGTGGCTGGGCCTTGTGCTCGCGTTGATTGTGTGTGCGATGTCGTGGTTGTATTACAGTCGTGAGAGCTTTGATCTGCCTCGTCGTTTGAAGTGGTTTCTGCCGCTGCTGCGTTCGCTGGCGTTCTTCCTGGGGATCATGGTGCTGACTGGCCCGGTGCTGCATCACCGCACAATCATCGGCGAACTGGGCCGGGTGAAAATCTATCTGGATGCGTCACGCAGCATGACGATGCAGGATCGTCACATGACGACCGGTCGCAAGCTCATGATTGCAGAACAGCTCGGTTGGATGACTGCCGGGCATGTGGATGCGACGTTGTTGAACGTGGCGGATGAATTGGCAGATGCACGACGTGAGTTTACGGAAGGGTTGGCGGCTCAGCCGGAGCTTCGCCCTCCCGGAACTCCGGATCCTGCAGCGATTCGCGCCGTGGTCGAGAAGTTTCAGAGTCGTTTGAAATCACTGCAGCCGCAGTTGCCGACGACGGTGGCCGACCGATTCACCGTGGAGTTGTGGCAACCGCTGGAATCTGCAACCGCCGGTATCGACGGCAACCTGGATGCGGCGGTGACTCAACTCATAGCGCTGTCCGGCGTCTGTGAATCCATTGAGACGGCAGTCGGCACAGTGTTCGATAATTCCATCAACGACATCGTCAGCTTGGGCGATGAATCCATTCAATCCGCACTCGCGATGTTTGATGAAACACCTCGCTGGCGACGAGCGGAACTGGGACTGTCGGAGTCATCAGCGAAAGTCCTTGCAACGCTGCGGGAACAACATGACGTCGAAGTGCTGACGCTGTCCGGGGAAGAAGCGGCGATGCAGGACACCCTGGGACAGGCATCCAGCCTGTCGTCTCAGGATGACGCTGCGTCGATTCAGAATCCATTTCCGGCGGTCGAAACATTCTCCAATATCACCGATCTCAGCAGTGGCATTGCGGCGACCCAGAAGGCGACTGCGTCAACGACTGAATCCGACGATACGTCGGCGCAACCGAAGACGGCGATTGTGCTGCTCACTGACGGCCAGCCCAATACTGGTCCGTCACCGTTGCAGACAGCCCGCGTGCTGGGCAGTCAGGGCGTCGCGTTTTACAGCGTCTCTGTGGGAGCGTCTCAACAGGCATCTGATCTGGCTGTGGTTGGGCTGGAACATCCCGATCTGGTCTTTCAGAAAGACAAGGTTCGCGGAGTCATGATTATTCGCGATCAGATGCCGGCGGGCAAACCGTTTGTGGCCCAGATCAGCTATGCAGGTGAAGTCCTGTGGCAGCAGCAGTTGCTGACTCAAAACGTGCCTGAACGTCGCATCGAGTTCGAATTTGCGATTGACGAACTGGTCACTCGGCTTGGGGCTCAGTTTGCATCCGACATCAAACAGCACGCAATTCCGCTGGCGTTTGATGCGGCGATCGCTCCGCTGCCGGAGGAATCGGAAACCGACAATAATCAACGCACGATGCGCCTGGCAGCAATTGTTTCCAGCTACAAAGTGCTGATCATCGATGGTCGGTCCCGCTGGGAAACCCGATATCTTCGCAACGTGTTCGAACGCGATGAGCAATGGGCAGTGAACACGATTATTGTCGGCGCGGGCACAGATGATGCGGTTCTGCGGCGCGGCGATCAGGAGGGTCAGTTTCCGACCAGCCGCGACGCTCTGTTCGAATATGACATGCTCATCTTTGGTGAAGTTTCGCCGGACCTGTTCACCGCGCAGGACTTTGAATGGCTGCAGGAATTCGTTGAGATTCGTGGCGGCGGTATCGTGTTCATTGATGGCCAGCGAGGCACACTTCTTCGACTGGCAGATACGAGTCTCGGCAGTCTGCTCCCCGTCGAATGGCTCCCGGAAACCATCGCGTCAAAGCCCACGGCGCTTCAACTGACGGACAAAGGAGCTTCCGAGAGTGCTCTGAATCTGGCGGTCGATGAGCAGCAAAATCGCCGATTCTGGACAGAACTTCCCGCACCACACACCCTGGTGGCCGTGGCCGCGCTGCCTGGAGCGGAGGTGCTCGTGGAAGTCAACGTTGATGGTCGACTGCGACCGGCCATAGTGACTCGTGCCTTCGGAGCGGGCCGAGTGCTTTATCTGGCCTTCGACGAAACTTGGCGCTGGCGTTACAAGGTCGCCGACACGTGGCATCAGCGGATCTGGAATCAACTGGCGAAGTATGTGATGCCGCGACCGTTTGCCGTCAGTGATGAGTACGTGTCGCTGGATACCGGATCGGTCCGTTACGACTTCGGTGCGTCGGTCGATGTGCGGGTTCGCCTGTTGGGGCTCGATGGCAAGCCCGCGCTCAACGCCACCGCCGATGCGCTCGTCTGGAAAGATGGCCGCATCGTTTCGACCGTCAGTCTGAATGCGGACGCAGATGTCCCCGGAATTTATCGCGGTCGCTTTGGTGCGTTGCCGGAAGGCGAATACGAAGTGTCTGTTCGAGCATCGGGATACAGCGAGTCCGCGTTGAAAGCCCGCAGCCGTTTCGTCGTGCTTCCGCCGGAATCCGGTGAGATGACTCAGACGGCGGCCAACGAAGCACTGTTGAAGCAGATGGCTGTGGCCTCGGGCGGCGTGTTCCTGCGGGAGGAAGACATAGGTCGGCTGCCGGAACTGCTGAGCCCGCTCAGCAGCGGCCGGGTGGTGGAATCGGAAACTTTGATCTGGCAGAGCTATTGGTGGTTCGCCGCGATCGTTATGCTGTTGACCGCGGAATGGGTACTGAGAAAACGTGCAGGATTGTTGTGAGTCATTATGAAGGCGAGCGGCTGGGCGTCAGCCCTCCGTGCGCGAAAATATCGGAATCAACGGACCAATGGCGTTAACTCGGAGGGCTAACGCCCTGCCGCTCGCCGTTTGTACCAAATTCGAATCAAGGAATCTCAAATGAGCATCACACTTGACCCCATCGTTTCCGGCAAGCTGCGCCACTTTGCGCGGCGGCGACTGTGGTTAATTGTCGCTCGGGGACTCTGCGCGGGTGTTGTGACGTTTCTGCTGTGCATGGCCATCGTGGCGGCGATCGACTGGTATTGGCTGCTGAGTGACAATGTGCGCTGGAGTCTCAGCGGCGCCGTATACATGGCCGTCGTCGTCGCGGTCTGGGTGACATGTCTGCGGCGGATGCTGCATCTGCCGGCGAAGGAAGAAATCGCATCGCAGGTCGAACAGACGGAACCACTCCTGCGTGAGAACTTGTTGTCCGCCGTTGAATTGGCAACAGACGATCCGTCGTCGCTGCATGACTCGCCCGTTTTTCGGAGTCTGCTGCAGGGCAAAGTGGCCGAGCAGATGGGACGGATTCGGGTCTCCAGTCTGCTACCGGTCAGGTTGGTAGCGAAGTGGATTCTGACCGCGATCGTAGTCGTTGCCGTGACCCTGCTGCTGCTGACATCCGGCGACGCCAGGTTTCGACAACTTGCCGCGCGAGCCATGCTGCCGGGTGCCAACATCGCCCGGGTCTCGCGCGTCAATGTCGAAATTCTGCAGCCGACGCCACATTCACTGATGCTGGCGGAAGACGAAACAATCGCCATCGTGGTTGAAGTCACTGGCGGCAACTTCGACGAAGTGACGCTGGAGACGGTCACTGAAAAACAAGGCGAGGTGCGTCAGTCCATGAAAGGCCGTACCGATTCTGAGTTTGCGGCCAACATCCATGTGATGGATGAAACTGTGGAATACCGCATCATGGCCGGCGATGCTGTGACGCAGAGATTCCGCATCGAAGCGCGGCCTCGCCCGCGAGTGACGGCGTTCCGAAAGACCTGGGAATATCCGGCGTACGCTTTGTTGCCTGCCGAAACTGTGACCGAAACGCATGGCGATCTGCTGGTGTTGGAAGGCACTCAGGCCTCGCTCGTGCTGGAACTGGATCAACAGGTCGCTGCAGCTGCGCTTCGCATCGATCCATCGGACTCCGAAGAGATGATCGTCATTCCGCTGACTCCGGTTTCTGACAGCCAGAATGGACTGCAATGGAAGGCTACTGTGCCCGTCGATAAAGCCGCCATCTACAAAGTGCATCTCGTTTCCAGAGAAACGGGCTTTGAAAATCTTTTCAGCCCGAAGTATGAAATCCGTCCGCAGCCGGACCTGATTCCTCGCGCGGGGTTTGTGGATCAGCAGGAATCCACACTACTGCTGCCGCCGAACGACATTCTGGCGTTGAAGGCGATGGCCGAAGATGACTTGCCCCTGGTGAGTCTCGCACAACATGTTTCCGTGAACGGACGCGACTGGGTTGCTTTGCCTCTGGATGCCAAACCCGCCGACGACACAGACGGCCGCCATTTGACTGCCGCATGGCAATGGGACCTGCTGAACCACAAGTTGAAAACCGGCGACCAGGTGATGACAAAGCTGGTGGCCACGGACCGCAAAGGGAACACGGGCGAATCCATTCCGCTGCGCATTATTGTCGCCGCCGCAGACTTTGATCCTCAACGTCACACGATCATGCAGCGCAAACTTGGTCTCTACGACGAGCTGGCGAAGTTTTCTGCATCGCTGCAGGAACACAAGGTCTCCGCGCTGGAAGCGATTGAGCGTCTTCGCAAGCCGGACCATACCGCAGAACAGGCGATCCTGGATCGCGCCGCGCTGGCGGATCTCGCAGGCAAGCAGCGGGAGCAGGCGGTGAAGCTGCTGTCGGAAATCAAAGAAGTCGAACAGGAAATGCCTGTCGGTGCGGATGCGTACGATCTGGACCTGACCGGACGAGTCATCGGGCGATTGCAGCGAGAATATACGAACGTTCCTGCGTTTGTGCTCAAGGCCATGCAGCATACAGACGACCCGAACCGAGTGAATGGTGATCTGGATGTGCTGAAGCAAACCTTTGAACGCACGGCGGACGATGCGAAGAATGTCGCTGAGCATTACCAGAGTCTGATGGCGTACAACTTCATGAGTTCCGTTGCTGGTGACCTGGATGCACTGTTGAGGCAGCAACGATTTGTGGTCGATAGCCCGACTCAGTCATGGGATCGGCTGCAGCGTCAGGAAACGGTCGCCGTCAATCTGCTGAAGGATATTGAACGATTGCTGCGCGATCAGCGGCGACGTATGCCCAACTACCTGGAAGGGCATATCAACAATCTGCTGACGTGGGCTCAGTCGCAGCGTGAGCGCATGCAGGATTCGATGGAATCGGAGGAAAAGCTCGAACAGCTTCGAAATGTTTCCAAGGATTTCCTCACCCAGTTGAACAACCAACAACGATTTGATGTCGCCGATGGCGGCCTGCCGGGTCGCATCGTCAATGCCTGGCGAGATCTCGACAACCGATCCGGCAGTCTGTATCTACCGCTCGAACAGATCGGTCGCGCGGCTCAGCAGGAGAATCAGTTGACGGCTCAGGCCGGCAAGGCACCGGATTCCGCAGAAGGGAAAAAGCTGCTCGATCAGGCTGAGCGTTTTGTCGCGGAAGTGGATTTGAAACTGCATCGCAGCGTCGATC
>JAYSPO010000604.1:0-1875 GCA_043722015.1 Candidatus Kuenenia sp.
GATGGCCTGTCCCAGACGACCGGCCGCATACCTGGCCTGATTCACGTCAAAGGCTGCGTCCGTCTTTCGAGCCGAATCCGTGAGGTTGCCGTCAAAGCCAAAATGGTTCACCAATCCCTCAGCAACGAACGAGTCGATCGGCTGGGTTGGCGCAAAGCCCGCTTCCCACGCGCGTTGAGCTTCTGCCAGTGCGCCCTGCAGACCCTTCAGTCTGGATTCCGCCGCGCCCATATCCCGATCAAGCTGGATCAGCTTCGACTGTTCTTTGGGCGACGGTGCTTTGATCAGTGGTGGCGAGTTGCCTTCCTTGATCGCACGACCGCTTTCAGGGATGTTGTTGAAGTAGGCAAAGACCTGATAAAAATCTTTCTGCCGAATCGGATCGTATTTGTGATCATGACAGCGGGCGCACCCCATGGTCAGACCCAGCCAGACGGTGAATGTCGTGTCCACACGA
The DNA here is from genome assembly GCA_043722015.1 of Candidatus Kuenenia sp. Classification (GTDB taxonomy): domain Bacteria; phylum Planctomycetota; class Planctomycetia; order Planctomycetales; family Planctomycetaceae; genus SXXK01. The sequence continues at coordinate 458 of JAYSPO010000604.1, forward strand.
TCGACGACATATTCAACCTGATATTCTTCGGGGATAATTCCGCCTTCGGCATTGCTGCGGTGATTACGGTTGAATCCGGTGGCAATCCGCTGATCGAGCGTCGGGTTTTCCAGGAGATCCCCTGCCAGTTGCTCGATCGTAAACTGATCATACGGCTGGTTGCTGTTGAAGGCATTGATCACCCAGTCTCTCCAACGCCACATGGACCGCGGGCCGTCGTTCTGATAGCCGCTGGTATCCGCGTAGCGGGCAGCGTCCAGCCAGCGAACAGCCATGTGCTCACCGTATCGCGGTGATGCCAGTAACCGGTCGACGACGGTTTCGTACGCACTCGGTGAAGAATCCGCCAGAAAAGCGGCAACCTCTTTCGGTGTCGGTGGCAGTCCTGTCAGATCCAGAGTGACTCGTCGAATCAGAGTATTCCCGACTGCTTCTTCGGATGGTTTCAGACCTTCCTGTTCAAGCCGGGCCAGCACGAAGTCATCAATCGGATTTCGGCTCCAGTTCTTCAGTTGCGTTTCCGGCAAATCGTGACGCTGTGGGGCGACGAACGCCCAGTGCTCGGTCCAGTCGGCACCCTGCCTGATCCATTCTGTCAGCAGCTGAATCTGCGAGTCCGTCAGCACCCGCCCGGAATCCGTGGGTGGCATTCGCTTCTCAGCGTCGGATGAGGAAATTCGCTGGTGGAGCAGACTGGCCGCTACGTCGCCCGGCACAATCGCCCGATGGCCCTTGCGATCCGAGAACGCCACTTCCCGACGATCCAGCCGCAGATCATTGACCCGCTGCTGTTCATCCGGGCCATGACAGGTGTAGCAATTGTCAGACAGAATCGGGCGGATGTCCCGATTGAAGTCGATCCGCCTGACGTCATCAATACCCCAAGCCGTCGGCGCAAGCATGATCAGAAGAAAAAAGAAGAACAGGCGACCGATCACGCTGTCTCTCATAACTGGATCCCCTGCGAAACTCGCCATTGCAGAATATTCGACCCAGCGTACCAGAATTTCCCATGAACCTCCAACAAGTCCTGCCTGAGCCGCCACGTCGGGTGCGGTCGTGGATTTCGGTAAGTCCAACTTGCCGAGCAGGACTTCGCGGCCACGCCGCGACAAGCGACCAGTCGCGGTCAAAAGGACGCCCACGCAACGACGTGCAGCGGATGTGCGACCCTTGGCGGTTCGCGTTACGGCGAAAGTCCTTTCCCACAACGACAACTGGTACTCCGTAGCAGTTCTTTTCGAAACCCCGCGAATGTTCGCGATTTCTCAGTCGTGTACAGCGATGGAAGGGGTTCCGTGAGACTCCTCTGATTGATACACTAGTGCTTTGTCAAAGCAAGGATTGCGGGTTGGGTGGCCGGGGCTGGACTGAGCGGAGCGAAGGAAGCCCCGGGGTTTCGGGCTATCGCCCTCCAA
>JAYSPO010000605.1:0-4289 GCA_043722015.1 Candidatus Kuenenia sp.
TAACAGCTCGCTGCAGTAATCCAGATAACGTGCCAGCTGAAAAGGCGTCAGGGTGCGTACCGGAGACGACTTCGTGCGTTTGCCTTTCACGGACAGCAACTGACTGGGATCTTTGGTCAGCTGATGCATATCAATCACGTGTGAGACCGCGCGCAATTCATCAATCCCATGCAGGATCCTGGCACGCTTCATCCGCGATTCCAGTGAAAACAGAAAGAACAGTGCGGCGCCGGTGAGGACGACACCATTTGTCCCGGCCTCCAATTCTTCGATGCTGAAGCCCTCCGCCCTGATATGCACTTTTCGAATCAGTAACCAGCCAAGACATCCGGCGGCGGCAATCACCAGAATCACCGCAAACCGAATCGCCTTGTACGGCCTTGAAACCCAGGCGATCCGGCCGCACGTTTCAACGGCAATTGCCGACACTTCTTTACAGACGCCGTTCAGGCTGGCACCGGGAAATCGTTCGTCGATACGTTTAGCCAGCGTCGCCAGTGTCGAAATGGTTTTTTGCGGGTCGAGCTTTCGATACATCAGATTAAATCCCTTTTGCCTCGGGGAATGTTGTTTGAATAGGTGATCATCATCCTACCCGGACAAGCCAGGCAGTGATTGGGATTCCATTCATCCGTACGTCTGGTTGTGATCAATGCTCGATGGGGACAAGCCCGCATCGTGGCTCGTACCACGTTACTGTTTTTCAATTGCCGAATTCGAACCGCAACTCCAATATCCCAGCAACGAAGCGGGACATTGAAAAAAACGGGCTAGCGCCCTGCGGCTGACGAAAATTGTTCCAGGACCGCTTCATTAAAACGACAGTCCGCATGTCGCAAAGATCTGACTGTCCCTGTCATTGTGCCGTTTCTCTCGTCGCGATTTCTGTTGTCAGCCATGCTGTGGCATCGGCAAGATGAGGATCCTCGAATGCCACATCGGGGATTGGTCGTTCGTAATCGATGGCATCGCGGGCAGTCAACCAATTCTGCCATTCGTCGCTTGGCATGCGGTGCTCATGCCCTTCTGATGGTTTCACGCCCCAGTCATCTTCGGGCGTCAGGTCGTCGGTGCGATGGATATTCAAGCCGCTGCGACGATAGTAACTCGCCGTAGTCAGCTTGAGCAGACTTTTGCCGGACTCCAGCCGCAGTACAGTCTGTACGCTTCCCTTTCCAAACGTACGCTCCCCGACAATAATCGCCCGATTGTTGTCCTGCAAGGCGGCACTCAGGACTTCGCTCGCCGATGCACTGTAACGATTCACAAGCACGGCTATCGGCATGTCGGGGAATGTCATGCCCTGCTTCGCTTGCCATGTTCGCTCAGGAACCGTGCGTCCTTTGACGCTGACAATCGTGCCCGATTCCAGAAACATATCTGCAATCTCAATCGCTGCCGTCAGCAAACCGCCAGGATTGGAACGCAGGTCCAGCACAATACCTTTGACACCGGCTTCGACCAGAGTGTCCATCGTCTGCCGCAGATCTTCCGGTGTGTTTTTCGCAAAGTGTGTGATTCGCAGATAGCCAAACTTGTTGACATCATCCAGCAGATAATTCCATGTGTGATCGGCGTTTCGTTGATGCCCCACGATCGTCGGGATCTGAATGATCTCACGTACCACCGTGACCTGTTCTGTTGTCGTCGAATCGGCCCGCACAATGCCGAGTTCCACCGGACGACCGGACGGCCCTGTCAGTCGCTCTGTGAGTGCCGCCTGAGTCAATCCTTTCGTGGACTTGCCATCGACTTCAACGATCTCATCACCGGCTTTCAACCCCGCGCGGAAGGCGGGCGAACCGGGCAGGACACTGATGATCTCCAGTTTGCTGCCCGACGCATTGACATGAATCCCGATGCCACCGAATTCCTGATCGATGTACCGATCGAACTGACGCACATTTCGCGGTGCGATGTAGCTGGAATATGGATCCAGATGTGTTGCCATACCCTGGATCGCCGCTTCCACCAGATCGCGGCGATCAACATCCTTGACGTAACTCAAGTCGATCTGTTCGTAAGCTTCGGCGAAGAGCCGCATGAGTTCGAAGTCTTCCCGAGTTCTGTCGATCGCCGTCTTTTCTTCAACCGCGTTCAACGTTGGCTGGGCTGCATAAAATCCTGCAGTCGCGGCGATCAGACACATGAGAATCGAAGACGTGAGTTTCATTGAGATTATTCCACAGCAGGATCTGTTTTGGCAGGCATTTGCGTGAGCGATTTGCGTCGGACAGCGTTTCAAGCTGAAATACCGACCCGGAGAATAGCCCAATCGGGTTCCCCGCGTGAAGACACGAACGGCAATTTCCGGTCAGGATCTGCAATCGCCTGAAAATTTATTTGCTCACTTTTCCCCGTCCCACTGCAAAGCCACACCCGCATGACCACTCCGATCGCATGGATGAATGGAGAATTGGTTTCTTATGCCCAGGCCGCTGTCCCTGTCTGGGATCTGGGCGTTGTCGCCGGAGCTTCTGTATCAGAAATGGCACGCACGTTCGCGCACAAGCCATTTCGCCTCTCGCAGCATCTTGATCGCCTGTCGAATGCAATTCACAAGCTCAGTTTTCCGGAACCGTATGACAAGGAGCAACTTCTGCGCGGCATCAATGGCGTGCTCGTTCACAACCTTCCGCTGATTCCTGCCGAGCGCGACCTGGGAATCGTGATATTTTCCACCGCCGGTCCGAATCCGACTTACCTTGGCAGCCAACTGGCCGGAAAGACTCAGGCGACCACCGCCGTGCATACGTTTGAGTTGCCTTTTGAAACATGGCGACCTCAACTGCGTAACGGCGTGCAGCTGCGGACCTCAAGTGTGCGGCAGATCCCGGACGACTGCTTTGACGTCAGCTTGAAAGTTCGCAACCGGCTGCATTGGTGGCTGGCCGATCAGGAGGCCACGCAACTGGAACCTGGCAGCAAGGCGTTGCTCCTGGATCACGCAGGTTTTATCACCGAAACAAGCACGTCTGCTGTACATCTTGTCTGCCATGGTCGCATTGTGACACCCGACTCGTGCGTGCTGAACAGTCTGAGCAGTCAGCTTGTTGAAGAATTTGCCGGGACGCTGGGCATCCCATTTGAACGCCGCCCGATTCCTCTCGGCGAATTCCGATATGCCAGTGAGGCATTTCTGTCGTCCAGCGCCGCCACATTGTTGCCGGTGAGTCATGTCAACGGCGAACACATCGGCAAGACGACTCCCGGCCCGGTGTTCAGTCAGATGGCCGCTGCGTGGAGTACACTGGTCGGAGTCGATATTGTTCAGCAGGTCCTGGGCGCGCAAGCGTGAATGATGCCTCGGCAGAAGTCCGGCAGGTCGTCCGGTTTGCGACTGCTCACGAAATGCCGATCGACAACCACGGACGCATCTTCAAAGATGGCACCTGCGTTGATGAGATCGTCCTTGATGCCGGGCGATCCGGTGACCTTGACGCCGTTGTAAACCTTCGCGGAAATCGGAATCCAGCCACCATGACAAATGGCCGCGACCAGTTTGCCCGCAGTCGCGAATTCCCGGGTAATTCGCAGAACTTCCGGATCGCGTCGCAGTTTGTCGGGCATCCAGCCGCCGGCACAGATCAGGCCGTGAAATTCCGACGTGTCGATTCCCTGAATTTCCGTGTCCGACACGCATGGATATCCATTCTTACCAATATACTTACGACCGGGATCCTGACCAGCCACCACGAACGTGGCACCGGCTTCGATCAAGCGATGTTTGGGATACCAGAGCTCGAGGTCTTCGTAGTCGTCGCCGACAAAACAAAGAAACGACTGCCCCTTCAGGACGCATGGCGAAGTGTGTTCAGCAAACATTGTCATAGAAACGATTCCCTTTTTAAAATCGCGACTGGGCAGGTTCGGAATGTCTTAGTCCCCGGATCGAGGTTGATTTTGGGGATTGTTTGTGGCCTACGTAGCTCAGTCGCTCCGACGACTGAGATTCTCCGGGCAGCATACGGCGTAACAATTAACGTCGGCTTACGCCAACCACGATGAATCGTCTTTTTCGCACGGGCCAGAAATGGAATGCGAGTCGGCGGAGCGACGTCGCCTACGTAGCTCAGTCGCTCCGACGACTGAGATTCTCCGGAAAGCATACGGTGTAACAATTAACGCCGGCTAACCCCGCTGCGTCCGCCGGCGAAGCGGTAGGGGTCTGGGCAAAAATCCGGCCAAGCGACAGCAATTCCCGGTGATTGGTTTAGGGTCGGTTTATTCAGCGTAGGTTAGCAGAGGTCATAATCGGGATGGGAATGAGATAGGTTTTGGCGGTGGAA
>JAYSPO010000606.1:0-3777 GCA_043722015.1 Candidatus Kuenenia sp.
GCCCGGAAGACACGGATTTACTGATGGACCGGTTCTTAGAGTGGTCGAACCCGGTGGCCGGACTCTGAGCGGACAGGCTCTTACAGAGCTTCGACCGTATTAACCATGAGGAAGGCAACCACATGGTCGGGGAACCCAGTACCCAGTCCTTGTTGTACACCATAGTTATTACTTCCCCTGGACAAAGCCACCCGCCATTTCTCCAGTGTTACCACCGATAAACTGGCCGCTGCTGACCGGCGTTTCGGAAACTTCCGGGCTGCAACCAGTGAGTGCAAACCCCAACAGGATTGCCGGCAGATAACCACATCCGTGCATCTTGCGATCCTTATTTTTTTTTCGTGGCAGCTCGGCGGAAGAATTTGAAGGTCACGGCCAGAATCATTTTCTCGCCCAGACGCGGAAAGATATCGCGGAAGAGGAAAATGGGACGCAATGGCGGAAAGCTGATGATCATTTCCGGTGGCCCGGTGAGGATCGCCTTTTCGACCGCAGCCGCAACTCTTTGAGCGGTCGTTTCTCCCATCAGGGCGGGAGTTTTTCTGCCCGTGGCTTTGATGATATCGTCATAGACGCCGCCATCGGTGGCAAATCCCGGGCAAATCACCGTCGCCGTAATTCCGACCCGGAGAAGTTCGCCGCGGAGCCCCTGAGTAAAAGCGATCAATCCGGCTTTTGTGGCACCATAGACCGCGCCAAAAGGCGGTCCGTGTTTTCCGGCGGCGGAGGACATGTTGATGATGCGGCCAAAACCCTGAGTTCGCATGATTGGTACGACATGCCGCGTGAGGATGATGGCTCCGGTCAGATTTGTTTCGATCGTCTGCAAAATCTGATCAAGTGGCAATTGATCGAAAACTGAAAAACATTCGATGCCGGCATTGTTCACCAGCACATCAATCCGTCCGAAGCGATCCATTGTCGCCTTAACGAGAGCTTCCAGGGCGTTGGGGTCAGCCACATCGGTGGGCACGGCGATGCATTCACAGCCGATCGCGGTAAGTTCTGCTTCCAGCTGGGCCAGTTTGTCCGCTGAGCGAGCGGCCAGGACAAGGTGATAGTTTTTTTTCGCCAGCCCCAGACAAATGATTCTACCGATACCTGCAGAGGCCCCGGTGACGATGACTGTAAGTTTTTCGGGGACGGAAACTGAATTCGCCATGAAAACGGATGCTCCGATCGAGCCCTGAAAGTGTGATCGATTTGTCTGGAATTCAGGCAGCATGGCAGATTATCACGCTTGAGTCGAACGTAGAATGCTACCATGCGGGCGGCGATAAGCCATGAACCTGGTACTCAGTCCTGCACAAATGAATTCCGCCGACAATATGAAAGATCCGGACCTCAGAATTATTGTGCTCACCGGCAGCGATCGCCCCGATATTCAGGCGGCATGGGATGACCTGCGCGCCTATCTGCACACAGTCCGTGGCGTCGTGCTGGTCGGTGTGTTTTCCAGCGACGAACCAATCCCGGAAGATCTGGCAGGTGACATCGTGGTCGTGCTGGGGGGCGATGGTTCTGTGCTGCGAGGATGTCGTCAGTTAGGCCGACGTCAATTGCCAATCATCGGCGTCAATCTTGGTCGGCTTGGATTCCTGACGGACCTGAGTCCATCAGAATTTCGGAAAGGACTGCCGGGGCTCAAGCGCGGCCAGTTTCAGACTGTTGAACATTTGATGTTCGAATGTCAACATCATCGAGCTGACGGGACGGTGATTACCGATCTTGGCTTGAATGAAGTGAACGTCACCGCAGCCGGATCAATGAAGATGCTCTATATTCATCTGAAAATCGACGACATGGATGTCACCACATACAGTTGCGACGGCTTAATCATCAGCACACCGGTTGGTTCTACGGCGCACAATCTTTCAGCCGGCGGACCGATCCTGCGGCAGGAACTGCAGTGTTTCGCGATCACGCCGATTTGTCCTCATACGTTAACGGTGCGACCGATCGTGGATTCTGCCGAACGAACATTTGAAATTTCGGTTCGGGATGCACCACCCGGTGTCATGCTGATTATCGACGGTCAGATCAGCAGACTTGTGGATTCCGCTGATCGCATTCTGGTCCGACGAGCTGAGCAGACGTTTAAGCTGATCCGACTTGCAGGTCACAGTTTTTATGGAACACTGCATCGGAAACTTGGCTGGCAGGGGCATCTGGACTATCGCGAACGGCGGGGCCATTAATTCAACAGAAGCGATGGTTTCTTTTTGCTCGGCACGAAGCTGAAAAAGGTGTCTGGAACTCTCCGACATCAGGTTTTCTCGGTATATTCTGATGCCTCGAAAGTTCCAGACACCTTTTTCAACGCCGGCATGCACCAAATAACGGACAGTGAGAAAATACTCCCAATGTCGTCCATGTATTCCGAAGACGATCAGCGAATGATTCGCCTGCAGGAAGGAGATACGGCCGCTTTCAATGAGCTGGTCAGTCTCTGGCAGGGACCGTTGTTCGGGTTTTTTATTCGCAACACGCGCGACGAGCATTTATCCGAGGACCTGGTGCAGGAAACGCTGCTGCGCCTGTACCGCAACTGCTGGGACTATCTTCCGAAGGGGCTCTTTAAGGGGTTCCTGTTCCGAATCGCCCGCAATCTGATAATCGATCATTCGCGCCGCACAACCAATGACGTGCTGATTCGCAGTGTTCGCGGCCGTTCCGTAGGACGCGATGGTGAAGAATTCGACCTGATGCAGTTAGTTCCCGACGACATTGCATCGCCGTTTGATCGTGCCATGCAACAGGAGCTTGCGTCAGCCGTGGGGGAAATCCTGCAGGAATTGCCAGAGGAACAGCGGCAGACTTTTCAGCTGCATCACTACGAATCCCTGACATTGTCCGAAGTTGCCGATGCCATGCACACCTCATTGCCCACCGCAAAAAGCCGATTGCGGCTGGTCAAGGAAAAACTGCGAAACCTGTTAGCCTGTCGCGGTTTTGTAAATGAAATTATTTCTGAAAATGAGTCATCCTGATTCATCCGTTGTGCGTTCTTGCTTTTTTGCTGCTGCTTCCCGGAGCCCACCGCAATGCCTCACTTCAGCCGCCTGACAGACATCATCACCTGCAGTCTGACGGAAATTCTCAATTCTGCCGCCAATCCAGCCGTGACGCTGCAGGAAATCATCGGTGAAATGCATGAAGGTTTGGGAGCATGTCGTCGAAATGTGCAGACTTCGACCGGTAACGGCGAACGGCTGAAACGTGAAATCTCGGATTATGAAACTCAGATCAGCGTCTGGAAGGACCGGGCCAAACAGAGCCTGGCTGAAGGCGATGACGATGCTGCCCGCAATTCACTCCGCCGCAAAGTCGAGATCGAAGACCTGATTGCCGGACTGCGTCCTGAGCTGGATGCTGCCGTTTCAGCGTCGCAGCATATGCTCAGAATTCAGAAGGCTCTGGAATCGCGTTATGCTGAGGCTCTGCGAAAACTGGAGGAACTCACGGGGCAACCGCCCGCCATTTCGCTGGAATCAGAAACCGCCATCCTTTCCTCAACCGCCGCGTCTCAAAAACGCAGCTCAGCCGTCGAAGCCGAACTGGAAGCCCTGCGCCGTGAACTGCAGGGGTAGTGCTCTGTTACTCACGGATTGATGGGTGGCCGGGGTTGGAGGGCGCCAGCCCGAAACCCCGGGGCTTCCTTCGCTCCGCTCTGTCCAGCCCCGGCCACCCCATCGATCAAAGCAAGAGTGACAGAGCCCAAGTGCAATCATTCGCTGAGTTTTGATCGGCTCTCGCGAAGGCGATTGAGGAGCATGA
>JAYSPO010000607.1:0-6212 GCA_043722015.1 Candidatus Kuenenia sp.
TCTGGACAAGGAGCGTGACCGCCGTTACGAGACGGCCAATGGTCTGGCGCGGGACATCGAGCGATTCCTGAGTCATGAAGCGGTGGAAGCCTGTCCGCCGAGCACCATCTATCGCCTGCAAACCATACCGAATGCAATCGGAACGCTGTTGAGCCGTGCGAGGTTTGCGGCGAACGGTCGCTCGGTTTTCGGCGGATACGAACCGATAAATGCGTTCGGTGGTTCGGTGCCGTTGACTGAGACTGGAACACTACCTCCTCAAGGCTCCGTTCGTCCGGAAGGATTCGTCGTTTACGATCCCAACTCGGAGCCTCGAACATGGACGTACCCGGCGGACACGTTTTCGCACATCAGTTTTCTCGACATCAGTGGAGATGGTCGGTTTGTCGGGGCGCTCGGAAATGACGTAACGCATGTTCATGGTCAACCGGCGTGCCGCCTAAGAGTGTGGAACGTCGAGACGCAGGAACTGGTCCTCGATCATCTTGAGAACCGCCGGCTGAATCGATTCGTGTTCAATCGCGATGGTTCGCGAATCGCGGCGTACTACTGCCACGGTCCGCTGTCGTATTCCAATGAGCTGCGAGACGTTGTCGTAGCGCTGGATGTGGCGGAGGGCAAGGTTCTGGGCGTTGCCCGGCACAATGATGACATTGATGCGGCGAATTGGCTTCCCGACGGTCAGCGTTTGATATTAACCACGCTGAGCTTCAGCGGAAATCAGCAAAAAGAGATGTTGTCGTGGGAACTGGACGCGGAACAACCACGCAAGCTGTCAGGCGAATTGATGCCAAACTTTGTAATCACGGCGATGAGCCCTGATGGCGGAATGATCGCGGTCAGCAGCCACAGCACGTCCAGCATTCGGCTGATTGACACGACAACGGGATTCCTCATACGAACACTTCACAACGAAGCTTCCAATATCGAGTCGATGGACTTTAGCCCGGACGCGACACAACTGACCGCCTTCTGCGCTTCGGGTGACGTGGTTCAATGGACCATAGTTCTCGATGACGACCGTTTTGCCCTTCGCAGCCAACCACTGCCGCCAACTTCTCGTTCTTCCCAGTCCGCTGTGCGATGGACGTTCTTTTAGAAGCAGGACCGGCTCGCCTATCAGAAAGGCTCGACGTTTCTTTCGGTACGCAGTGCCGAGGGCAAAGAATTGTTCCATAGAAACACGGAAGACCAGAATTCAGGATCCTACTCGACGTTGCATTTCGATCAGGAAGGCAGTCTTCTCGCGGCGGCGGATGTAAAGCCGGGGGGCGGGGGCAACATCGAACTGATCGACCTGCAGGAGTCAAGAGTCCGCTGGAGTGTCCCGCTGCAGAATCTAAATCCCACACTGCAGATGGAGTTCACCAGCGATCACTCATCGCTGATTGTATCGTCCTGGAACAGCACCTATCGCATCGATGTGCAGACAGGCGCTGTCAAAGAAATTCCGGCGTCATCTGAACTGGGATCGTTTCTGGTCTTTCAGTTACGTCGATCGGAGAATGGCGAAAAGCTGTTCGCGGTGGGCTATGCCGTGACGAGCAAAAGTTTTGCACTGGAGATTCGAGATGCCGTCACCGGCGAAAAACTTCGCTCGGTTCAACTTGATCCGAACAAGGGCATGAGATCAGGAACGATCGAAGAGAAAGCTATCGCATCCCCGGATGGGCAGTCAATTGTCCGCATCAACAAAGGACTGATCGAGCTCTGGGACACGACAACCCAACAGAGGGTGTTCAATTTGAGCGGAACCGACTGCGTATTCAGCACAGACGGTCGCTCGCTTGTCGTGACAACCTCATCTCGCAATTCCGGTTCTGAACAAATCGGCGTTGGGAACACAGCCACGGCGGGGGCAGTCAATGGCGCACGGATTGTTGCGGCGACGAACGGACGAGTGATTGCCGAGTTCTCCTTTGCGGGCGATCCTGCGGACGAAGTTCGGCTGAGTACTGACGGAAGTCGTTTGCTGTCACTTCATGGCAAACGGCCAGACGCGAACAGGAGTCGATCGGCTCACGCCCGCCTTTGGGACTGTGCCTCTGGTCGAGAGATTCTCGATCTGCCGATCAACGCGGAATTTCAGTCACCTGTCTTCTGGGACCTGCACTTTAGTCCCACTGGGGACTCACTCACGGGAGTTGTTCTCTCAAGAATTCGCGGAAACGCAACCGGAAGTCGATCATTCGTTTTTGATGCCAAACCGCTGTCTCCGGAAGCGGATGCTCAACTGACGGCTGAAAACTTGTTCAGGAAACTTGAGCAGACAACGCCTGTCCCTCAGCAGATCGTGGATGTGATCCATGACAATAAGATTTGTGTCCCGCTGGTCCGCCAGATTGCACTCGAACTGGCCAGTCACGTTCCATTTGATGCGGAGAAGATCGCTGGTCAATGCATGGAAGTCCTTGAACGTACGGATCATGAGCTGGTGATGTATGAACGCGTTCTGTCGTGGGCGCGAGCTCTGGAAAAATCTGAGCCCGGTTCACTGCGTGCTATTTCGCTGATCAGTGCTGCACAATATCGCCTTGGACAAGCCGACAATGCTCTTCAGACGTTGCAGCAGGCAGACAAGAAGTTCACTGCCGGAGACACCTCAAATCTGAAATGGGAACACCTTCGCCGCGCTGTGGAAGTCCTGTGCCTGCATCATTTGAGCAAAGATCCAATGATCGCCCATCGAAAGGCCATCGACCTTGCTGACTTTGTGCAGGACGCCTACAGCACCAACACCACCGACGCAACAATCAGCTGGTCGAGCCTTGTGAGCGAAGCATTGACAACACAGGGACGATTATTTTCCGCTCAGCAGATACGACCACGCTATCGACCGGCTCTCGTGGCAGCTCAGGCCGCCGCTCCTCGCCCGGACAATCGAGCCAACAATGTCAAATTCGCAGAGCCGGCATTTCGCCGCCTGGATGCGAATGGCGACCAGGTGATTTCGCAGAGCGAGGCTCCGTCGTCGAAGGAATGGGAGCAAATCGCTGGCTTCGACAGGGATGGAATCGACGGGCTATCGCTTTCAGAATGGACCGCCGGGCAGTTTCTTCTTGCCGCGACTGCCGAAGCCACGCGGGCTCAAGCTCAAAACAACCAAGCAGCGAAGTTGATGTTATCAAAGAATGACCAGAACAAGGACGGCCGAGTCACCGTGGATGATTATCCGGAAGATGCGCGGAAGTCGTTTCGCAAGTTGGACACTGATCAGAACGACGAGCTGAGCCTCGAAGAGTATCAGAGTCGTCTGGCTGAGATTGCGTTTTCGCAAGCACTCATGAACACGCTCAGGCTAGAACCTCGGCCCCTTCAAGGAATTCAGCTCCTGACCCTCAATGCTGCACTCGACGATCATCCGGGCGATGTGTATTTGCTCAACGCTCGTGCGTGGATTCTTGCAACATGTGCCGACGACAGTCTGCGAAATGGTGATCAGGCGGTGCGGGATGCAACTCAGGCGTGTGAGGCAGATGCGTATACCTCTGCAAGCATGATTGACACTCTGGCAGCCGCGTATGCCGAGCAAGGAGATTTCGAAAAGGCCGTCCAGTATGCCGGAAAAGCTTGCTCTATGATCGGATCAGAGGGCACCCAGAACGCAGCAATGAAAGAGCGTCTTGAACTCTACAAACAGAAGAAACCGTATCGAGATGCTTCTGCTGCCGCTGGTGTATCCGGATCTGAAGCAAAGGTACAGCCGCAGCCTTTGATTCCGGCCACCCATCTGAACACATCGCGGCGTATTCGCGGCGGCGAACCGTGCTGGACTGCCGATGGTCAACGGCTGATTTACTCACTCACAGGATTCAGCGCGGATGGCAGCTATCTCGAAACGCTGGATCTGATAACAGGTGAAACAAAGATCCTTTGCCGCGGTGGAACGCGACCGGTCTGTTCCCCTGTCGATGGGACGATTGCCTTTGAACGAGGTGGTTCCCCTATCGATGCCGCTGTTAGAATTGCCTATGTCTTCACTCCTCAGCTTTGGCTCGTCGATGCCGATGGCCGGAACGAACGCAAGCTGTCGGACGGCTATCATCCTCATTGGACTCTCGATGGAAACCTTTGTCACAGTCGAAACGCTGAGCTTGTATGCGTAGCACGCGACAGACCCGACGAGCTGCTCTGGTCTCGTAAAGCTCCAGTCTCCGAAAGGTTTAATCTGGCGTTTTCTCCGGACGGAACACGAGTCGCATGGAGCAGTTTCGGAAAGTGGAACGTCTTCAGTGTGCCTGACACAGCAGAACTGCCTCGCCCCGTTTTGACTACATTCGACCTCGGACGCAGCCACTGGTCACCGGATGGTCGAAGGATTGCCTTTAGCGCGACCAACGATAGCACACCGGGAGTCTGGTTGTTCGATCTCGAAACACAGGAGACCCGTCTGCTGGCCGATATCGCAGCGATTCCTCGATGGTCGCCGGATGGGAAGACGCTTGCCCTGGGGCTTCAGTCATCGAATGAGATCCTGCTGCTCGATGTGTCTTCTCTGAAACATCCGGGCGGCCATGAGTGAAGTCTCAAAAATTCTGTCGGCTCTCGAAAAAGGCGATTCCTGCGCTGCTGAGAAACTGTTCCCCATTGTCTATGACGAACTCCGCCGTATGGCTCAGGCGAAGCTCGTGCAGGAGAAGGCGGGCGACTCATTTCAGGCCACGGAACTTGTGCATGAAGCGTACCTGCGACTGGTCGATGGCGACGTCGGGACCAGCTTCAGGAACCGCCGTTATTTCTTTGGTGCCGCCGGGGAGGCCATGCGCAGGATTCTTGTCGATCGGGCTCGCAGGAAAGGGCGAGTCAGGCATGGCGGTGACCGCTCGCGAGTGGACCTGCTGGATGTGAGTTCGATGCCCGACGACCGCGAACTGCTGGCTCTCGATGACGCATTGAAACGCCTTGCGGCAGAAGATCCGGTGGCCGCAGAAGTGGTCAATCTGAAGTTCTTCGCCGGTCTCAGTCGCGAAGCCATTGCCGAAATGATGGCCATGTCTCTCCATGATGTTCGCACAAAATGGGCCTATGCGCGTGCGTGGTTGCAGGTTGCCATTGACGAGTGAATCTGCAGTCGTGATTTGCTCCTGTCGCCCGTGATTAACTGCAGCAGCACTCTGCGGCAGGCATGTGAAATTCTGCCAGCCGCATGATGATTCCACGGCTGTCGTGAATTCCGTTTTGCAAACCGCCGGATCATCGATCGCAAATGCGATAATCGCCGGTACAAAATGTCACAGCGTCCGGGCGGCGAGATCGACGAATTCTTCACCGAGTGACAGTACAGGTACCTCGTCTCGGCCGAGCGAGACGGCTATGTTTTCAGTTGGATTTCGGAAGATAGGGGATCAGACCTTTGCGGAAAGCTTCTTCCTGGATGCTGCGGTCCAGCGTACGTGCATCCACGATGAAACCGTTCAACTGAATCAGCCACGCTCGGGGATTCTGGTCGATCTTGCTGGGAAGTGACCAGACATGATCAAACTGATGAATCTTCAACATTTTGCGAATCGCCGCAGACTTGGCGCCGCCGGTACTTTGGGCGACGCCGAAGATTTCATCAATCTTCGTCAGTTTCAAATGCGGAGTCTGCGTGCGATCGTCCAGAAAATTGACCCATCCGATTGTGCGGACAATGCCACAGGCCCATGTTTTGAGGTTGCCGCTCAGCAGTGGCGATGGACGCTTACGTGATAATTTTTCGGCCAGTTTGCGGCACAGCTCGGCATATTCCTCGTTCAGATGATTGCGGCAGAAGGTGTCCGTCATTTCCACCAGTGCATGGAGAATTTCTGCGGATTGATCCTTTGCGGGTTTCTCTTTTGGTGGCGATTTTGGCTTCCGTTTCGCCGGAAGAGCCACGGGAGGCCCATCGGACGCAGGAAGGGACGTGATGATTCCATGCTTTAGTTTTGCTTCTTTGAAGCTGTCGTTCAATGAACGACGGATGCCCGGACCGAAGGATATGTTGTAGCTGCACATCAGGCCGTCGTAGACAATAGCGTCACGGAATGGCAGCAGATGGGTTTCGGTGAGTACCGGAAGCCTTGAGCCAATCAGCTCTTCGAATGGCTGCGTCAGAGCCAGCACTCCGAAGGCGAAAGAGCCCTTGTCGCCTGTAAAGAAGATGGCATGTTTCTGGAGCAACCGCAGGATGTAGAACTTGCCTGCAACCAGATGATTCCATGAGCGCACAATGTCCAGTTCATCCAGTG
>JAYSPO010000608.1:0-10145 GCA_043722015.1 Candidatus Kuenenia sp.
TCCACCGCCAAAACCTATCTCATTCCCATCCCGATTATGACCTCTGCTAACCTACGCTGAATAAACCGACCCTAAACCAATCACCGGGAATTGCTGACAACAATCCAGAGCAGAGAGGCACAATCAGAACGTGTTTTAGTGCCAACGGCATACAATGTGATAGCCCAGGGCAACGCCCTGGGAAAATGCGAAGCGAATGTCCAAAGCCCCAAATGGGCGATATAATCGTGCATCTCCATTACGCCCTTTCAGGGCTTCGACGTTCGGAATTGCCTTTTCCTGGGGCGATGCCCCAGGCTTTCACATTATGCCGCTTTGCGGCAAGACCCTTCGGAAACGCCACCAGTGGTGACGGAACAAAAGCTGGGTTAACAGACAACTCTAATCGACGCAAGTTTTGCCCAACCCAGTCCCACCCTACATTCTCTGTCGACGTTCTTGTTCGGGACTGGACCATCCGATATAAACGGTGCGAACGTCTTTCGTCGTGCAGTAGAATTTGTTGATGGGACGTTGTTTGGCGACGCGACGCACGTGAATGTCCATCCTACAGAAGAACAATCCTGATTCATGCGCCTGTTCACACTTCTGCTGATTTTGATCTCACCGACTGCCGATGCATTCGCGTTTCAGCAGACGGTTCCGGATCGCGCTGCGGAGGAGCGATGGCATCTGGGATATGAGATGTTTCAGATGCTGTTGGAGGAAAAGGGACTCGCGCCCGAACAGTCGTGGGAAGTGGCATTATCGTTCCCGTCGAAGTCGGTTGTCGTCGTGTGTGGCGACCTGCAGCAGATTCAACCGCGCGAATGGCTGCGAGCCCGCCGTTTTGTGGCTCAGGGCGGCGCGCTGCTGGTGGCTTCAGAAGGAAGTTTCGAGTTCCCCGGTGTCTGCTCGTTCTATGCAGGGGCAGCGACTTCCGGCTATTCTTCGGATCGTTATCAGTCGTTCGCCGATTGTATTCGGATTCGTCGGCTGAAGTCTGACGATGAACTGGTGAAAGGCGTGCGTGAGATTGTGGTCAATCGGACGGGTTGGCTTTCGACACCGGTCGATGATTCACTGGACTGGCAAGTGATTGCATCGATGCCTGCGACCACGCTTCCACGCTCAAGTCGGAATCAGCCGCTGATTCTGGCTGGTCGCGACGCGGCACCTCAGACGGGGTTGATGATTCTGGTGGCCGACGAAAGTCTGTTCACGAACGGAATGCTTTGGCACGGCGACAATGCGATCTTTGCGATTCAGGTGAGCGAATTGCTGTGCCGTGCGGGACGGCAGCGGTTGTTGTTTGTTCACAATGGAGTTCCGTTGCCGGGTTATCGGGAGAGTTCCGGAATGCAGCCACCCCAGCCAACGCAGACTTCTCCGCCGCTGATTCCACCAGACATTGAACTACCGGAACCTGATTTCCAGACAAAACTGCAACTGGCGAATGCGGTGCTCAATGATGTTCAGGAATCCAATCTTCTCAACGAAGTGCTGCGGGATCGGCCACGACAGATGAGACCACTGGCTTATTTGCGAACGGTGCTGCTGATTCTACTGGCGTTGGCGACATTGTTCGTGGTCTGGAGGTTGATGCAGAAGCGATTGAATCTTCCGGCGATGCCACGTCCGAGGTTTCTGCAGTCGGTATTCGGCGTCATGTCCGCGCGGCAGATTTCGAATTCGGAATTCGGCACGGCCATTGTTGTGCTGGCGCGGGATCTGTGTGTCGAATTGACTGGATCCCGCACGGAAACGGACTGGATTCGTTGCTTGTCCGAACGGCCGGCGTCGGCCACGAAAAACCTGAGTCGTGCTCAGCGTCGTGAACTCGCGGACATTCTGGGGCTTGCCTTGCGCGGGGCCACGATTCATTTGTCTCGCCGCAGGTTCGCGGCACTTGGCCGCGCGATCAAGGACCTGCGTGACCAGCACCGCGTATCGCCAATTGTCTGAACGGCACGATGCTGGTCGCCGGTCACGATGTTAGAACACACTGCCACGCTTGCGTTTCTGACGGAAGCAGAAGAAACTCCCTATCGCGAGCGGCACAGCGCTGAATGCCATTTGCTGTGTCTGAGGCACCGGTGTGTTTCGCTGGCGCTGCACACACCCTACTGAAATCAATAAACACTGACGGCTGGCGGTATACCGCTGAAAGTACAGGACAGTACAAGATATGAAAACAAATCCCGTGAAGACCGCGCTTGCTGCCGGAAAGCCTCAGGTCGGCACATGGCTGTCGTTCGGAGATGTGTTTACTGCGCGATTGATGGCGAAAACCGGATTTCCGTGGTTGACCGTGGACCTGGAACATTCGCCAATTGACTGGCAGATGGCATCGCTGATGTTCGCCGTGATTGCTGATGCCGGCTGCGTGCCGTTGGCTCGGGTTCCCCGCGGTGACCACGATTTGATTAAGCGCGTGCTGGATGGCGGTGCCTGGGGCGTCGTTGTGCCGATGGTCAACACCGTCGAACAGGCTAAAATTGCGATTGCCGCCGCCAAGTATCCGCCGCAAGGGAATCGTTCGATCGGCGGCAGCATTCCCGCGCAGAATTTTCAGACGGGAACTGGAGAATACTATCGTCGAGCCAACGACGAGATTCTGGTCATTCTGCAGACTGAGTCGCCGGAAGGAGTCGCCAACGCCGAAGCGATCTACAGTCTTCCCGGAGTTGACGCAATCTTTGTCGGGCCGAATGATCTGTTCTGGCAGATGAAGAAGCCTGACGGGACGGAACCGACCGCAGAAGAATTCGAAGCCATGCTTCAGCGGGTGCTTGCTGCGGGAAAAAAAACGGGGACTCCGGTTGGAATTCACTGCCAGGAAATTGCGGAAGTCCAACACCGCATCCGCGAAGGCTGGCAGTTTCTCGCCTTGCAGAGCGAGCTGAAAATGATGGTGTCAAAAGCACAGGAACTTGTCCAGGAACTTGGGCTGGAAACAGCATCGGACCTCGCGCGATATTAATCGAGCTGCAGCAGAAAAATCACCATCGCTGAATTCCCAGGAATTCAGAACCTCCCTGAATTCCTGGGAATTCAGCGACGGAACAGCGAAGACATGCTCTGCCAGTTCCCATCCGAATCCTGCATGGCGGCCCCTCTCGCGATGGCTTAACGCCACCTTTGCCAGACTCACAAGCGTCGCATCTTTCGATGCCAAACATTCACATTTGCCCCTTCGATCGCTCGGATTCTGACGATTGATCCAGCAATTCTGCCCCTTTTGCCCTGGTTTTCGGAGGGCAGTGTTCAATTCCTTGACCATCAAACACCGGCCACCAATAATTCCGCACACTCCAGGAGGCTCTCCAGCTTCCTAAACCGCTCTTGCCACATCTCGCGGGATTTTGACACAATGAAGCCGGAAGAACTGACCAGTTTTCGGATGTTGCTGAGATTGCTTCAGGCTCGCTTACGAGGCGATGTCGAGCAATTGCAGGAAGAAGCATTTTCAAACTCAGAATCGGGCGGCGACCAGCGGTCTTCGAATCATATGGCCGAAATGGGTTCAGACGCCTGGGATCTGGATTTCTCATTGCAGCTGGTCGAAAACGATCAGGGAGTGCTGGAAGAGATTTCGCATGCTTTGAAGAAGGTCGATGAAGGTAGCTATGGACTTTGTGAGCTCTGTCTGGAACAGGGACTTGCGGAAACCAAAGCGAGAATCCCAAAGGCGCGGCTTCAGGCGATTCCACACGCTCGAAACTGCGTCGACTGCGAACGGAAAAAGGAATTGAGCCGTTGAAGCCAACTGTGCCCAGAAATCGAATTGCTGTCTATGTCGCAATCACCATCCTTGCGTTGACGGCAGATCTGGGAAGCAAAGAATGGGCATTTCAGTCACTGGGACTCCACGGTCGTTCCCGATTGTTGATCGATTCATGGCTCAAGTTTGAGCTGCTGACAAACCTGAACTACGGTGCGCTCTGGGGAGTAGGCCAGGGCATGGCTCCGGTGTTCGCAGTTCTCAGCATCGGTGCGTTTGTTGGCGTCATCTACTGGCTTTTCTTCTGCGGTGCTGCAGCGAGTCTGTGGACAACGGTTGCCCTCGCACTGGTTTCAGGTGGCACGCTCGGCAATCTCTATGACCGCCTGGGACTCCACGGAGTCCGGCCGCCGGAAGCGACAACCCCCGCGCTGGCCGTTCGCGACTTTCTGCATTTTCAGTTCGGCAACTATGACTACCCGATTTTCAACATCGCGGACAGTTGCCTTGTCGTTGGAGCGATCATGCTGATGCTGCAATCGCTGAAACCGGTGCCGACGGAGGCCTTGAGCCACACAACAACGGCCGACTGAATCGTTGCGGGAAATCGATGCACTCAATCCTCGACCGTGATCGCAGCCCGATTCTTTGCAGAATTCACCATGTTGTTGAACTTCATCTGCGGGTGATAACACTGCGGCAGAGTATCCGGTTCCTGTTCGCGAACAAGTCTGCAAGGAAATGTGTCGCTTCAGTTTGTTCTGACACGAATCTTCATTACTCTTCTCTCTCACAACTGGCCAGGTGGCGAAATAGGCAGACGCACGGGACTTAAAATCCCGGGACCCCAACGGGTCGTACGGGTTCGATTCCCGTCCTGGCTAATGGAAGAACAATTTTTAACGGAGGACGCTCGATGTAGGATTGTTGAGGGAACTGAGAAACACTCATGGAAACGCAATACCAGGATGAATTCAGGCGGTTGTAGGATTCCACATGACAGATCAGGGCCACAGCTTGGTTCATAATTGAATGAACGAATATTCTGCAATCAAAGCGATCAACAGAGAATCAAATAGTGCTGATATCGCAAGATTGTCCATGAGAACACAATGTTCAAGTTGAACCGCCCGCGGCCAACACCATTCGATTTTCACTTGAACAACATTGTTCAAGCAATTCCAAAATTAACTCCGGTTTTTTCGAGATCCGATACTCCCAAAAACCGTGTCGGCCAGTTGAATTCACCGCATTGATCCACCGCATTGCCGCCGCCGTCTTGACTTCCTCAAGCGGATCCCAGCCCTTTGTCTCCAGGATGAGGTATCGTTCGTCTGGGGAATTTAACCGGACCAGGAAATCGGGTACATATTCATGAGATTGGCCGTTGTGAAAATAGGTGATGGCGAACCCCAGGCCGGCATTCTTTGCAAACGAATGTACGTGCGGACTTGTGTCGAGAATGAACGCAGCCTGTTGCTCCCACTTCCGAGTATCAGCCACGACACAATTCAGGTGCGACCGCCGCACTTCACGAACGTCACGCGACGTCCAGAAATCGACGTCTGCCGTCGTACCCGAGCCTCGGTGTGTTTCAAACAACGCGATCTCCGGTGATTCTCCCATCGATTCATCCGGCCTGATCGCGTCTCGCAGTATCTCCACTGCCCACCCGTAATAGGGAGCCAGAAACAAATCTCGCTTATCTGCCGGCGCGTGGGCGATCACCTTCTTTGCCACAAACTGTTCAACAATCTTCGCTAGCTGTGGAAAAAGCACGTGAGTCGGCAGGCTACAGCTTTCCTGAGCCACGTACGCGCGAGTCAAACCGCCCGCGAGGTCAAATACGAGTTCCTGCAGCCGATGCTCAGACCGAAATGCCTGCAGTCCGACTTCATCAGTCCGACCGGGGCCAGACAGGCTCAGCCGCCCTTTATTAGTCACGTTCAGCGACTTCACTTCCACATGCGGCGGGATTGTTCCAGGAATCAGTTGCAGTGAGGGAACCTGCTTCCAATCCACGCTGATGCGATTACGAATCGCCTGGGAGTAACCCTCGACCCGTGGAAACTGAATCTCGTACTCCACTTTTGCTGGCACTGAATGAATATGACGTCGATGTTCCGGCGGCGGCCCGGCTCCCCCGGGATTTGCCTTCATCGGAATAATCTCGAATGGCACGCCAAAAACTTTTGCCACTTCCTCCGTCAGACGTCCATCTTCTCCGACTTCGTAGTTAAACCGTCTCAGCGCACGTCCTACGACCTGCTCGCAAAGCAGCTGAGACTGAAACGGACGCAGGCCAACAATATGAGTGACAGTATTGCAATCCCAGCCTTCCGTCAGCATTCCCACAGACACGATGCACCGCACATCGCGACCCGGCGGATGCAGCGGCCTTTCCAGTTTATTCGCCAGATCCTCAAACCCATCGGGAAGTATCGACCGTCCAAACTGATCCCGAGGCCAGTCCTGCTTGCCAACCGTGTCCAGAGTCCACCGCATCCATGTGTTCTCATCGGCCTTGCCACCATCTGTATCCGTGTCGTGAATCACTTTTGAGTCGGCACGAAAAGTGTGCATCACTCCGTCACGATTTTGAAACCCTTCGAGCTTCGACGGGGGAATACCAACCGGTCGCACGTCATCCGCCAGCCAGTCGTATAGAACCTTTGCCAGCTTCGTGTTCTTACAAACAAGGATGAACACAGGAGGACGCTTGTCGTCACTCTCTGCCAACTCTCCACGTCGCTGCTCCCAAAGTCCGCCAAGCATTGCGATCGGATGATGTGCATACTTCAGGATAGCTTCCGGCTTCGGATCCGATCTCGTTCCCCCGCGTTCGGCACTGCTCAGTCGAGGCAGAATCCAGTTCCAGATATTGAAGTAGCCAGGAATATCGGCCCCCGTGGAATCGCGCACCGCCAGTTGCGGGATTTTCACCAGACCGGATTCAATCGCATCAATCAACCCGAAGTCTGACACAACCCACGGAAATGGTCGACCCGTATCCTGCCCCACCCGCCCCAAAAAATACGGCGTTGCCGAGAGGTCCACACAGAAGTTGATGCGACGCAGCTTGTGAACGCGATCCAGCCCGTCGATCCAGACAGTCGCCTCTTTGAAAAAGTCCTCAGCATCTTCCTCCTCGCCCTCATCCGGCTCTTCGCGCCTGATGCGGTACGCATGATGAGCCTCATCATTGAACACCAGAATATTCTTTTTTCCGCCGATCTCCCGGCCCAGAACGCGATTCACCAGCGACGTTTCGCTTTCCACATATTTCGTGGATTCGACTTTGACCTTCTTCAGCGTTCCGGATGAGTCGCGCTCCTCGGAAATCACATCGAGCAGTCCGCAGGCCACCTGTCGCTGATAATCATCCAAAGTCAGGTAGCGAGTTCCCCGAGCAGTCGTATTCTTTGGTCCGATCGTAATCGTTTCCGCAATTCGAACGGGGACGCCAGCCTTCACAACGCGCGCCGTATCTCCACCAGTCTGAATGGCACGTGGTTCAAAGACGTGCCAGTTCGTGACCAGGACTTTGCCCTGCGTCAGATCGGGCATCAGATGTGATGGCACCAAGTCCCGAGTCCGATAAATGCTGGCTTCACCGGCCTGAGGATTCAGTTCACTCAGGCGATTGCGGATTGTCACGTTCGGGCAAACGGCCAACACCACGTCAGAGAACCGTGCGTCACTGCGATCATTGATCTTGTTTAGGATGCTCCATGCGGCCAGCATTCCCATCACGGTCGTCTTGCCCGCACCGGTCGCCATCTTGCAGGCATATCGCAAAAATCCGGCGTACCCTTCGGCTTGTCGATCTTCACTGGGCTCGTCTCGCGGAATGGCAATTCCCTGTCGAAAATCGCCCCGAGCCTCATTCAGAAAAATGATCGTTTCCGCAGCTTCAAGCTGAGTAAAGAACAGTCGTTGTCGGCGGCCATCACGTCGCCACCATCGCAACAATTCTTCTGTCGTTCGCGTCACACCCGGATAGCCCTGACTTCGCCATTCTGCAACTCGCTGGCGAATGCGATTCACCATCTTCAGTTCGATCTGGATGCTGCCATCATCGCGACCCGTCGGGTCCGGCTGTCGTTTTGGATCGCGATAAAAGTACATCGCCGGACGCCGCCCGTCACGACGCACCGGCTGCTCGCCCTCGACAATGTGCCAGTACGACGTCGGCTCGTCAAAGGGAGAATTGATGATGGGTTCCGGAACTTCGTAACGGCTCATAGTCGCAGGGCTTTTTGAATGGCATCCAGCATGGCAACCACCTCCGGATGAATCTCATCCGGTTTCATCAATGCCGCAATTTCATGATAACGAGTGTATGGCATGTAGATTCCGGCCGCTTCCAATGCCGGTGGAATCAAGTGGACCCGGGCCTTTGTTCCAATCAGAAACTGAGCATTGGAAAGCGGGCTCTCGATGAACGCACGCGGGTAGTTGTCCTCAAGATGTTTTCGGAGTGCTTCCACATGCTCGGCACTGTTTCCGCCGGCCTGCTCCCGGACAAATCGTTCGAGAACTGCAGGATGGAACAGGTAGCTCTCAATCTCGTATCGCACCCATCGTTGCCGCTGAAAACCCGCTCCGGTGATTTCGGTGGCCTGCATTCCCTGCTGGCCGTCTCCATCGACAATTTCGATGGCAGGCAGATCGGGACGTATCAGCATCAACTTGTCGAAGTAATCTTTAGCTCGGATTCCGGTGGCCCCTGGACGCTGTTCCGTAACCGACGCTTTCCAGAGGATCGTTCGGGTCAGAGGTTCATACGTCGGATGACCGAGGATGCGAGCCCATTCGCGAAGGATATTCTTGTCCGTATAGTCCTCCGTAAACAGCACTCCCGGCGTCGATGTGACCATCGTTACGTCGAGGTTCGTCAGCACTCGAAGGGATTCCGCGAGCCGTCGCCGCTCCGCCGCATCCGCGACGAGCTTCGGTGTCGCAACGAGCATGCACAACTCTCGAGGATCAACGGAATTGATAATCACTTCCGAATGCGTGGCAACGATCAGCTGCGAGTGTTGCCTCATCGCGACCGACTGCAATTCTGAGTAGATCGCGTCCTGCAGAATCACATGCAGATGCGCATCGGGTTCATCCAGGAGCAAGATGCTCCCCTTTCGCGTATGCAGAAACGTCAACAGCATTAAAACCTGAAGGAATCCGCTCCCTGCGGTGTTGATATCCAGTGCCGGGCCACCTGGTCGATTGCGATATTCGGCAACAATGTCGGCCCCGGTCGCATCGGGAGCGAGCAAATCGTAGCCAAAGAGTCGTCGAATCGACTCAGCCAGCGGCTCCCATTCGCCCGATTCATTGGCATCGACCAGGAGGTTACGAAGAACCTCTCCCGGCTTGCACTGCCCAAGCAACTGATCGATCTTCGCTCGACGGAGGACTGGCTCATCGACACTCAGGCCGCTCATTGCAGGAATGTAAACCGCACTGAGATCCAATTTTCTCAACACAGCAGAGTCGGCTTCAGATTTTGGCCGCACATAGACCTGTTCGGTGCTGTCGGAAATGATCTCCATTGTGACAACCCAGCCATCAACTCCCTGCACCTCGATCTCAACTGTCCCTTTGTACGCCCGATCTGTCCACAACAAATCAAATCGTCGCATCGGGACGGAGTAAAATTCCTGACGAGTCACCGGAACCTTGGCGTAATAGCCATTGTGTTTCTGGAAGTCGTTTCGGAGTCGCCACCGATACAACGCCTGAGCCCAGGTCGAAATGGCCTGAAGAACTGTTGTCTTTCCTGAATTGTTCGGCCCTGCAAGTACCAGATGTCCCGGAAAATGGATCGTGACATCGTCAAACCGCTTGAATCGACGCAGCACCAATCGGCGAATCATTTCTTCGCCTCCGAAAGTTTCTTCACGACCAGCAGCTCATTCCCCCGGTCATCAATCACTTTCACCGCGATTTGCTGATAGTCGCCTGGTTCGAACGGAGCACTGGTCGTTCCGGACAAATGATCCCAGACCGTCTCTTCGTAGTCTCCTTTTAACGCTTTTTTGAGATTGTCCCAGGCACTGGTGCGAGGAAAGAACGCCTGACAAACGTGAAAGCACAAGTCGTTGTAATCCGTGTCCAGAAACCACGCGGGGACATCGTTGCCGTTGCGATGGCTGGGTTCCATTGAGATCGGATCAAACACATCCAGACCCAGCAACTCGACCTCAAACTTGCCGGTCCCGGCCTTGATCAACTCAACATCCGGCAAACCGCACACGCTGAATACCTGGCTGGACCGCATATTTTTCAGCAGATCACCCATCAACAAATCCGGAGTCGCCTGGACATAGGTTGCCGGGATTCCAACGACGGCCTCCGAGTTATCAACCAGCGTTCGTGCATGAGGCTGAACGGAAAAGCCAATCACATAGAGATGTGTGTAGTTCTTCGCATGAGCTTC
>JAYSPO010000609.1:0-7271 GCA_043722015.1 Candidatus Kuenenia sp.
GCAGGCGTGCGGCAAGGTCCGGAATCAGATGGCTGGTCCACGTCGAGTCGATGAGACCCACTTCGATCATGTCACGCAGATGCGTTCGGTCTTTGTCTCGAAACGATGTCAGCTTCATGCGGACCAGTGCTTCTAAAGTAACGACGCGAAACGTGCCAGTGTTTTCCGATTCCTCAACGCTGGCGGCGGGAGCCACATATTCTTCGCGGACTTTTTCGCCAGCAAACAATACATGAACACCATCGCGAAATCCGCCGTCGGCACCGTCCGTGAAAAAATCAATTCCGGCTGCGTGCCGAAACACAAACCCGGCCTGTTCCAGAGCAACCACGGCCTGCGGCAGGTCCTCACGCCGCAGCAGAATGTCGATGTCCTGCGTAAACCGGACAGCCGCTCGGTCAATACGCCCGACCCATTCCGCCACCGCGTTCCCACCCGTGACCGCATACGGAACTGATCCCGCAGCCAGCGCCTGAGTTGCCCGGCGCAGCCGATCGCCAACATCTTCGATCGCCATTGCGACCTGCTCCCATCCGGACGTGTTGAAATCTGTGGACACGGTTTCATTCCTGACGACGAATGAGAATCTGGATCTGATCATTGCTCAGCACAAGAATGATTGAGCTGCGAAAAGCAAGGGCGTCCGTCAATCATACTCGAAGCTCGACAGATACCCAACCACCCAGGAGATTTGCGTAGGGTGGCCGGGGCTGGACTGAGCGAAGCGAAGGAAGCCCCGGGGTTTCGAGCTAGCGCCAGGTGCTCGATCACGCATTCATTGATTGGTTGTGTGCCACTGGCTTTGCCAGTGCTCCCCGTTTGAGGGAAGCACTGGCAGAGCCAGTGGCACACATCAATACATGACTCACAGAGCACTAGTTCTGAGCGGCGTCCGTAGCGGTCTCGTCCAGCAGTTCTTCGGTGCTTTTGCCATGGCAGAGAACGACGCTGTTGGCGCCAATGGCGTTGAGAACGGTTTCATCGTAACGGATTTCGCGTTTGACCATCACGCCGCGTTCGATGTCGAGAGTCAGGGTTCCTTTGGGTGTGGCCTTGATCAGTTGAGAACGCATCGTGGGGCTCTTTACTGCGGCTTCCACTGAGGATCGGAAAGAAATCGTCGCGATTCCGTTCTCGACGGATTCCAGTCGAAACGTACGCAGGATGTTGATCTGCCGACTGATCTCTTCCGTCACTCGTACGTTGACAGGGATCATTTCTCGCCAGGTGTCACCGACGGCAACCGGGTTTTCCGGCAGCGGCATCAGGAACGTCACGGCGTTGGACGATTCAGAAGCTTCCGCCGACTTTGGTGTGCTGTTGGCAACAGCCTGCTGAACATCGGCGGTTGCCGGAATAGACGATTTGTCTCCCACAATGACGTTTCCCGCCTGCGCGACGGCCTTCTCAGCCGGTGCGTAGCCCTCAGCGGATTCCGATTTCTGAAGTGCGCTGCCAAGCGTGGAAATCCAGAATCGTGGCGCGCTGCCTTTCAGTTGTCGAGCGGTATTGCGAAACGCAGGAGGAATGTCATCCGGCTGCATAGTGGTGTCGAATACAACTGGCTCGTAGTCATTCGTCTGCACTCTCATCCCCACAAATTCATACTGCATCGTCAGCCGCGCGGCACCGGCATCATCCACAGTAGCCACGGTAAAAATTCGTCGCTGTTCAATGGATGTGACATCGACTTTGTGAATTTCACCCAGCATCGCGTCCAGAGTGACGTTTTCTGTATTTCTGTACCGCAGCGTCTGGTCCGGAACAAACTTGTATCGCAGTGTCCATGTCGGCGACGCAGCAGCGTCCGCCGGTGCTGCAACAGTTTCCGCTTTGGATTCAACAATGTCTTCTGACAGAAATGCTGCGGCCAACGAAGCGGCCAGGAAACCAACAGACAGCAGGAATTGGACGAGCATCTTCCATGATCCTCAAGAGCGGACAGCAAAACTCAATCTGCCCCGGCTTGACGATGGCACCCGGGAACTGATCGCAGCATATCATCTCGCTTGAGCGACAAGTCCGGATTTCCAGGCTCCAGAGACAATTCGTTGCATCAGCATCGCGGAGTTCGGCAGATTTTGCCGCGACAATACTCCACGCGGCAAGATTGAGAGAATTGGCGAGCGGCATGCGTCAGCTTGCCGGTACAAAAACGAGGTACCGGAGGGCTCACGCCGCTCCGCTCGCCATTTTCATTTCTGGCCGCGCGAAGTAAAAGCGCCTGCGCCATTCCGCTCACTTGCCAGGTTCAATCCGAATCGGCGGCTGTGATCCCTGTTTCCCTGGTTTCAGCCCGGGCATTGAGACTCTGTCGGGGGAATTCCTGCCGGCTTTGAGCGTATACAGGCCGTCGGCGTAAACCGGGGCCTGAAACGTCGCGCCGTTCGAACGGATCGTATACAGCACATCGCCCGAAGATTCATCAATGACCTGAACGACAGCGTCCGCCACGCCGACAATCTGGATTTCGGGTAACCAGCCGAAGGGCTTTCTGCCGTCGTTGTCTTTCATCGCCACGGTGATCGGCCAACCAGGAAACTGAGCCTTGTCGCCATCGCTGACATTGGCAAATCTTGGCCAGCATTCAAACGTGATGTTGCGTGTCGGCTTGTCGAATCGGGCCATGCCGAACCCGTCTGATCGCTTCTGTTCATCGGACGGATCTTCCGGATTTGCGTAAGCCAGCATCGTGATAAAGTTGCCCAGACCGTCTTCGTAATCTCCAGTCCAGGGCAGCGGACCGTCGGGAATCGCGTTTGGACCAGGCTGTTCATTTTCCGGATGCCACCAGCGACCGTAGATCGTGTTGACGATCGCAGGGCTCGTGAAACCGTAAGGTCCGTCGCCCCACGTATCGATTCCGTGCTTGACGACGACCGCCAGATGCTGATCCCCACAGAGATGAGGTGCCCACGCGCGGCGGATTTCCCGCAGCGCCGCGCGACGGCCGGATTGAGGCCAGCCGTTGCAGTCGAGATCCGCCAGCAAGCGATTGTCGCGGCTGCCGTGCAGATGGACGGCGCCGCAAAAGGCCGTCTGCGACAGCACACATTTCATCTCCGCGCCGGTCCAGTCCTGAGTCCAGTGATTCAGAAACTTCAGCTGCCGATCTCCCAGCAATTCGAGATTCGGCAAATCAATCGCCGCGCGGTCGTAGCTGGGATCAGTAATATGATCCGGACGCGGACCCAGCTGGGGAATCGTGCCTTCCGGGCCGGTCTTGAATTTGCGATCTTCGAGCAAAGCGAAATCAACTCCACCGATACGTAACCGCGTGAAGTAGACCCCGATGCCTTGTTCCACAGGAGCCGGATCAACAGCATCCGGCAGATGCCACGTCTGACAGCGCTCGACCATCTTCACGTACTCAGCAGGATAATAGTAGCCGCCATCAGGGCCTGTCGAGTTCAAGGCCCTCTTTCCGTTGGCTCCCCATAGATTTGGTTGCCCGATATCATGATCGTCGGGAATCGCAACGACCGGACGATCGCGCAGAACATCGCGGAATTGCATGCCCCATTCCAGCCAGCCGAATGTATGCTGCGTATGGTGGTATGACTGATCACCGGCAAAGAACAACAAGTCGGGGTCCAGTTTCTTCAGGTTGTCCACAATCGTTGCGCGGGAACCGGGGGTGCGGCTGGAATTGCACGACAAGGACGCCACCACGATCTGCGGCTTATCGACTGGATCCCGCCGAATCATTCCCTCGAACGACGACAGATCCCCAAGTCGCACGCGATAGGCGACGGTCTTTGTATCGTCCCAGTCATCAATTCGAAAATGCGCGCTCCAGCCGGGATAAACGACCTGCGCTTCTGCCGCCTTTCTCCATGCAGCGCCGTCCTGAAGTTCCAGTGTCACGGTCCGTGGTTCGTCGGGCTTCAACGGATACAGCTGAGCCGACAATTTCAGGACTCCGTGATCATGCGTGTACAGGGCGAAAGCCATGACCTGATCGCGCGGAACGAGAAGCCTGGGTTCCTGAGGCTGTCCTTTGTTCTTTCCACGTTCAACCTGTCCCGGCTTCCACCATTCGCCGACGGCATCGGAGTCCAGTTTCGGAAACTGAGCGCCAAATGGTTGCGGTGCCAGATCGGCGACGACCTGCGCGGAGGCTGACGCCGAAACATGAATAGCGGCGCACAACGTGAGACATGCTGTCGTGAAAAGTAGCCGACGAGGGAAGCGGCGTGGTTGCGCGATACTCATGGAATTTCCTGCAAGGCGTGGAGAGGCATTTGGAATGCCCGGATCCTACTGAACTCCAGCCACAATGACAGGCATCAGCGATTCCAGTAGGGTGTGTGGAGCGGAGCGCAACACACGACTGCGGATCTGGCTGCATCCATGGTGCGTTACGCTTCGCTCCACGCACTCTATTGAATATTGACAAACCGGCCAGCCGCGACGATTCCGGCTGCCCCGCAGTTCGGCAGAAATTGCCGAACGCTCCCAGCGGCAGAAATCCGGATTCCCGACTGTACCGACTCTACCAACTCTGCCGATTATCGGAACAGGCAATGATTGAGCGGATTGACTGCGCAAGGTCCGGATTCGGAACAGTGCGGTGGATTCGCACGCAGGAACAGATTTATAGGTTTTCGATAGGGGCGGTCACATGGAAGCGCACGCAGTAGATCATGAACAGGGCGGTCAGGGCAACTTCAAGCGACGACTGGGTCGAGGGTTGAATGCTCTCCTCGGAAACGGCTCGGACGAGTATGTGGGTCACAACCCTTCGACGATCCCGATGCACGCGCTCAGCTCACCCCCGGCACCTGCATCGGATGAGATAGCGATGGAACTGATTGAACGCAATCCGTTTCAGCCACGTCGCGAATTTGAACCGGCGGCGATTGATGAACTGGCGGAAAGTATCCGGAAACATGGCATCCTGCAGCCGTTGTTGGTCCGCGCACGCACGGACGGCGAAGCTGGCTATCAACTGGTCGCTGGCGAAAGACGCTGGCGAGCCGCACAACAGGTCGGAATGGAGACCGTTCCGTGTCGCGTGATTCAGTTCGAAGATCGCCAGGCCTGCGAAGCAGCGCTCGAAGAGAATCTTAAACGCGAAGATCTGAACGTGCTCGAAAAGGCCGCTGCCTTCAAAGGCTATCTGGAACGCTTTGGCGGCACGATTGAAGAGCTGGGCCGTCAGTTGAGCATGAATCGAGCGACCGTCAGTAACATGATGCGACTGCTGGAACTTCCGGAATCCATTCAGCAGTTGCTGCGCTCAAACAAAATCACCGGCGGACACGCAAAGGCGCTGCTGCCACTATCAGAAGCGCAGCAGAACGAGCTGGCTCGACAGATTGAGCAGGAACAATTGTCCGTTCGTCGCGTCGAAGACATCGCGCGCGAGATGCTGCGTACCGGGACGTCGCCGCGGCAAAACGGGACGGACGCGGCAGGATCGACCGAACCGTCCGAAGGCGATCAGCAGCCTGAAACATCCAATCACGTGCTGGGGTTGCAGGATTTCCTGAGAGGCCATTTCGGCGCGAAGATCGACATTCGGCAGAAGAAGAACAATGCCGGCCAGATCGTGATTCACTTCGCCAACAACGACGACTTTGAACGCATCGTCGGACGTCTGCGGAATGCCGGCTGACACGCACGATCTCGCGACATGAACAACGAACCGACATCGGATCTCAGCAGCGCCGTCGTGCAGTCAGCAGACGGTGTTGTAATCCGAGTCCATGTCCAGCCAAAAGCTCGGCGGGAACAGATCATCGGAATGCACGGTGGCCGCATCAAGCTGGCCGTGACGGAACCTCCCGACAAAGGCAAAGCCAATGAAGCCGTCGTGCGACTGGTCGCCGCCGCATTGAATCTCTCAGCATCGCGCGTCGAATTGCTGCGCGGTGATACGAGCCGGCAGAAAGATCTGTTGGTGCGGAATGTCGATGCAGCCGAAGTATCTCGCCTGCTCGCCGCATCCCTGCCGTGATTCTCTTGCGATGTCTACGCGACCGGGCTTCATCACGCGGAGCGATGATGGCCACGTTGGCGAGCGGCTGGGCGTCAGCCCTCCGTGTCCAGCCCTAACTTCGCTCGGGAAGACGCAAGAATTTCTTTGCGGTTAGTGAAAGCAGGCATCACGGTCTAAGCTGCATTGCGCACCAGAATTGTAGGCCGGACCGAGCAAACCCAATGATTGCCGGAGCGGCGCCCGCCAATTCATCCTGGATCCAGTTGACAGGGTGTGATCACCAAAAATTCGGGTTTGCGCTGTTCCGGCATTAGCGGCGGGCTTGATCCGGCCTACACCGTGCGCAATGCAGGCTAAGTATTGCAGCCATCGTCCCGTAGAGAGTGACGGCGACTGTGGCTTTTCTCATTTGCATCAGGCGCAACGCCGTGGCGACAATTCCGGTCAATGTCAGGAAGAACAACGATCCTGGCTCTGGGACCGCCGCTGGGGCGAAACCGGCGGTGATGCTGAAGTCGTCGATGGCGAGACCGTCGTCGGAACCAGAGGCGTCCAGGTCGGTCCAGCGAATCCAAAGGTCGGCGCCTACTCCCAGGTTGAGTCCCGTGAGTGTGCTGGTGAGCAGCGTCCGATTGGCAATCGCATTGCCGTCCAATGCTCCTGTTCCGGCGATCACCGGACTTATGAAATCCAGCGTATCGAAGTCGGTCCACGCGCCATCGGTCAGAGTGGTGGCATTGAGGCTGTACTGAAAATCCAGCCGGTCCGTTCGGCTGGCTGTGCCCAGCCGCCATTGCTCGCCCCAATAGCCAAAATCCAAAGATTGAATCGAGGTAGAGCCTCCGTTTTGAAACGAGGCACCAATTGTCGGGATCAGACTGCCGGTTCGCAGTCCACCGAACGCTCGGTCGCTGCTGCTACTGCTGCCAAAGCTGTAGGTATTGCCAGTCGTAGAACTGCCTGTCCCCGCGGCATAAGTCAGGTTTGCCGCCGTGCCAGATTCCGAAAATACCCAGCCATCCGGCGTGACTCCGCTGGTCCCTGAATTCACGAGCGTGTCAAAATTCTGCGTGTACGGCGTGGCATTCGGCAGAATGATGGCTCCCATCACCGCGGATTGAAAAAGTAGGCTGGACCCGAGCAGCCAGATTGATAACAGCCGGAGAAAAAGATGGCGGAGTGTCCTCTGCAGCTTTTCGACGGGTCCAAAGGCCGCTGTGCAGCGTGCCAATACACGAAGCAATTCAGAAAGGCGGATCTTCATTTCACTGGTCTCCATTGAAAAGAACTACTTTGTGACAGAAATCGCGGCCTGCGGTGGGTGTGG
>JAYSPO010000610.1:0-2997 GCA_043722015.1 Candidatus Kuenenia sp.
AGCCCGAGCCCCCAGAAACAGACTGCGCCCGCGAGCCACGAAAAAGAAGTTTTTGATTCGAGGTTCACCGGGCTTTGCTTCTCCTGTCCAGTAAGGTGCCAGCTGCTTTTCAATGTCTTCACCCAGTTCAATCATCTTGTCAATGTTGTAACCGGGCGGAGGCAGCAGAATCGCGATGACCAGATTGCGGTTTCCGGTCGGCAGATATTCCGTCGCAGGCCACAGCAGAAAACTGCACCAGACCGACCCGATGCAGAACAACGCCACAACCAGCAGTCGCCAAAGCCAGCTTCCCCGAGCCGACATCAGGCGTCGCATGAAACGCGCCAGTAATTCGTTGGCCCAATGACAGAAGCGAACCAGTCCAAACAGGCCGGAAGGACCAAGGGTTGTATTGTATTCGAGGCTGGCAGTTTTCTGATTTCCCAGCAGCCAGCAGGCAGCCGCCGGAATGACAGTCACGCTGACCAGCATCGAAATGCCGACCGAGCAGGCGATGGCAATCGAAATATCCTGAAATAGTTGCCCCGCCTGACCCTGCACAAAGATCACCGGCACGAAAACCACGATCATCGCCAGAGTCGCAGCAAGCACTGCCCCCCAGACCTCGTGAGTCCCCTGCAGAGCGGCTTCCCGGGCAGACTTGCCCATCTGGAAGTGGCGATAGATATTCTCCAGCACCGTGATCGCGTTGTCGGCCACCATCCCGACCGCGAACGCCATCCCGGCCAGACTGATGACGTTAATACTGCGGCCAAACAACTTCACAAAAATGAACGTGGCGATGACGCTGATCGGAATGGAAAGTCCGATAATGAGCACCGATCGCACACTCTTCAGAAACAGCAGCAGAATCACAACTGCCAGCACTCCACCGGAATACACATTGCTTTCCACGAGTGCGGTGGCTGAGTCCAGGTACTCCGTCTGATCGTAGACCTGTTCCAGGTACAGTCCCTTGGTTTCCAGGATGCCAAGGTTCAGTTCTTCGCAGGCAATGCGCAGATTGTTGCCATAGATCCGAGTACACTCGTCGAGTTCCAGAGATGTGATGTGCCCATCGTGATCCAGGTCCAGCGCATCACGAGGCGGGCCCATGACTTCTTTGATATTTGTGCCAGGGGCCTGCTGAGCATTGACGGCCAGCGCATTCACCCCCATTTGTCGGACAACGCCGTCCGGCTTCTTGTACGCTACTCCAACAGTCGCCACATCACGCACTCGGACTGGTGAGTTATCCCGATTGACAATGATGGTTTCTTCCACTTGTTCGGGAGATTGAAACTGGCCCATGGTACGGACAACATTGCGCTGCGTGAGTTCCGAAATATCGCCCGCAGAAGTATTCTGATTCTGGGCCAGCAATGCCGCCCGGAGCTGATCGATGGAGACTCCGAATGCCGCCAGGCGAGCGGGATTGACTTCCACCCGGAACTCCTGCTCCTGGCCGCCAAACACGTTTCCATTCGCAACACCCGGAACACGTTCAAACGCCGCTTCGATGTGATCCTCGGCGAACTTTCGCATGCGTGCCGGGTTGTTGCGACCGAGGATAAAAACCTTCAGGACAGGATGTTCGGTCGCCAGCAGATTAAGCCTGGGAAGATCGATCTGGCCGGTTCCTTCCATCAGCGGTGTGAGGGGTTCCCTGAGCTCCGGCTGCAGCGAAATCAGATTCTTCAGGTCTTCGCGAGTCGGTGGAATCGGTTTGAGGATGAACCATGCAACCGCATTCGCGTTTGCATTGACCGTGGAGATCACAGGTTCCCGGGCCTCCTCCGGATAATCGGGGACCTGGTTCAGTTTTTCCGCAACTCGAGCCCGTGCATCCGCCAGATCTGTTCCGACGGCAAATCGCATCATGATGGATCCCATCGAGTCCGAGCTTTCGCTTTTGAACTCATCCATCCCTTCGACACTCTTGAGCTGCTCTTCCTGCTGTTCAATGATCTCGCGTTCGACTTCTTCTGCACTCGCGCCAGGCCACAGAGTTGTGATCGTGATTTCCGGCTCGGCAACATCCGGTGTCAGCTGCACTGGAGTTGCCAGGTAAGCGATGCCTCCGAACAACAGCGACAGAATGACGCCGACGGTGAGTTTGACAGGATTGTCGATGGAGAATCTGATCAGGTCCATGGGGATACCAACGAACGGGGGCCAGTGGCGTGTTGATTTAGTGATTCAGGTAGGGTGTGTGCAGCGCCAGCGGAACACACCAGTCTTTCACGCATTTCCAAAATGGTGCGTTGCGCTCCGCTACACGCACCCTACTCCGATTCTTCGTTCTTCCCAATCTGCACGGGCTGAAACGGCCGCATTCGCGGGGCTCCCTCAGTAACCACCTGCATGCCAGCTTCGAGATTCTCGCCGGTGACCTGAATCCAGGTATCGGAGCCGATGCCGAGGTTAACTTCTACCTGGCGGACGCTGAGCGATTTCTCTTCCGTAGGGGGATTGATCACGTAAATGAAGTTCCCCCGCGATGTTCGCACGATCGAATCCTTGGGTACCATGATCGCGTCCTCTTCTTCCTCTCCACTAAACTCAGCCTCTGCCATCATGCCTTCCCGGAGCACCGGTTTCGGGGGCAGTATCGGGGCAGAATCCTCGCCGTAGAATCCCTTGTTCTCAATGCGAATGATCACCGGAAAGCTGCGGGAACCTTCTTTCCAATTGCTGCGAGGTACCACGGTGTGAACTGTACCTGTCCATTCACGATACGGTCCAGTCCCCTGAATCTTCAGCGCGACCTGGCTCCCCGGGTGAATCTGATCGATATACTGCTGATCCACCTGGACTTCTACTTCCACGGACTTCAGGTCCGCCAGAGTAACCACAGGAGCTCCCTTCGACAGCCACTGACCTTTGTTCGTATGTTCTTCAACCACGAACCCGTCAAAGGGTGCCATGGTCGTTCGTTTTTCGAGCTCAGCTTCCAGAAATTTCACATGCTCCAGCTGTGCCTCCACACGGGCTTTGGCCTGCAGAACCGTTTCA
>JAYSPO010000611.1:0-5303 GCA_043722015.1 Candidatus Kuenenia sp.
GCCTCTTCCTGATCCTTGCCATCGCTGGCTTTTTCGGATGGATCCTGACGACCGGCGACCTGAGAGCATTCGGCCTGATGACGTGTATCGCCGGAGCCATCGGATTCGCCGCCACAACCGCCATCGCACGCCTGAGAAATCAAAGTCGCGCAGCGACGCAACCGTAGCTCAGTCGCTCCGCCGACTGAGATTCTTAGGAAACATCGTGGTGATACGATCACAGGCGGCTTACGGCTTCGACGATGTGGCGTTGTTTTCGCACGTGCGTGGACAGGAATGCGAGTCGGCGGAGCGACGTCGCCTACGGTTTACAACGATCCAACGCCATTTGCTTCACGGCCCGCAGATCCAGTTTTCCGGTGCCCAGCATCGGGATCTTATCGACCAGGATAAAGCTGTCCGTAGACGGGATGAACAGGTTCGGCAAGCCAGCCGCTTGCAGTCGGTCTGTAATTTCACGCACGGATTTCTTCATCGGCTTGTGCAGCACAATCAGTCGCTCACCCTTTTTCGGGTCCGGCACGGCAGTCACAGCGCACAGGACATCGAGTTCGTCGCCCTGATCTTCTTCCAGGATCTTTGCGATTTCCTGTTCGATCAGAATATGCGGCACCATTTCACCGCCGATCTTTGAGAAACGACTCATCCGACCTGTAATATGGATGAACCCATCTTCGTCGATCAATGCCATGTCGCCGCTGTTATACCAGCCGTCTTTGATCAGTTCGGCAGTTTTCTCAGGTTGATTCAGATATCCCAACATGATATTCGGGCCTTTGATCTTGAGCAGCCCTTCCTGATTCGCTCCGAGCATCGCGCCGGTGTCCAGATCGAATACGGCCGCGGCGCATCCGGGAATGACGCGGCCCACGGTCCCGTGCTTTGTGCCGACATCGAGGTTTGCTTCTGCCCCCATGCGTGATTCGGGGATATTGAACGATGCCACTGGTGACATTTCAGTCGTGCCGTAACCTTCTGTCGGTTCGAACCCGAATTTTTCCTTGAAGGCAACCCGCAGATCATCAGGCAGCTTCTCTGCACCGACAATCACCAGATTCATCGACTTCATTTCTTCGACGGTGCAGCGTTTCAGGTAGGACCGCAGAAACGTGGGTGTCGCAGCAAGAATCGTACATTTGTATTTCTCAATCAGGGATCCAACTGTCCTGGCATCGAGCGGGTTGAAGTGAAACACAGATGAAGGATCTGCGCTCAACGGCAGCCACATCGTGACGGTGAAGCCGAACGAATGGAAAAACGGCAGGACTCCCATGAGCCGGTCACTCGATTTCAGCCGCATCAATTCCGTGACGGCATCCACGTTCGATGCGATGTTGTGCTGCGACAGCACGACGCCCTTGGGCTCACCGGTGGATCCCGATGTGAAGATCACAGTGAACGGATCGTCCGCTTTGATGCGGTGCAGGCCCAGCCGTCGCATCAGCATTCCGATCGGCATCAGCTTTGCCAGAGCGAACGCTTTGGCTTTGTCGATTCCCGTGATCTGCGGCTTCAGATCTTCCAGATACACCAATTCGGCATCCAGCTTCATCGGCCGCTTCTCCATGAAAGCACGACTGGTGAGAATCTGTTTGAGTCCAGCCTGGCGGATGCAGAAATTGGCGACGTCGTCTGTGAGCGTATAGTTCAGATTGACGGTGACCTTGCCAGCCAGCGTCAGAGCTGTGTTAGCCAGAACGCCGCCCACGGAAGGCGGCAGCAGCAATCCCACGAACTGAACATCGGGCTTCAGGATTTTTTCTGTCAACAGCGCGTGGAACGCCAGTGAACTGATCAACAGTTTGCCCCCGGTGAGTTCCGTGCCTCCTGAATCGGCGACCTTGGTTCGATTCCATGCGAGGCGACATTGTCGAATAAATCGTCGAGCTGGGATCATGCTGCGTTCCTTCCTGAGTAGCACTGACTGAGTATTCAATTGCAGTACAGCATTACGAACAATATCGACATTGTCCACATGCTGAAGCGGCTGACCAAAAGAAATGGAGACCGGATATGGCCAGTGTTTGGGTTTCTTCCAGATGAACCGCCCGCGTTCGTAACTGAAAATACTGCCCCACAACTCGTCCAGACAGACAGGCACGACAGGGGCATCTGTATCTTTGACGATCCGCAGCATCCCTCGTTCAAATTTCCGCAACTGCCCCGTCCGGCTGATCTGGCCTTCGGCGAAGATGCAGACCAGTTGACCGCTCAACAACGCATCGCGCGCGGTATTCAGAGACTTGACCAATGCCCGAGGTCCGTCACCGGCGCGGATGGGAATGATGCCAAAGAGATTTGACAACCAATTTGCAAATCGACCCTGCACATAGTCCGCGTAGGCGACCATCCGGATGGGACGCGAGCTGGCGAGCAGAATCAGCACACCATCGATCCAGGTCACATGATTGGCGACCAGCAGTGCCGAACCACGTTCGGGAATATTTTCAATTCCGTACGTACGAACTCGATACACAAATCGACTCAGGAGCCATACGAAAAAACGAATCGTCGCTTGTGGCAGAATCCACACGGCATAAACCACGATCGGAATGATGCTCACGCCCGAGAACAGGAAGATCTGCGACGCTGACATGTGCATCGGAGACTGCAGCAGCCAGAACAGGCCCGACACACACAGCATTCCGATGGCGGTCATCTGCTGCACTGCCGCCAGGATTGCTCCCAGCTTTTCATGCGGACTGCGTTCCTGAATGTAGGCGTTGAGCGGCACATTGAACAGACCGCCTCCCAATCCGATCATGACCAGCATTGCCCCGGTCATTACAGGCGAATCGCTGCAGAAGTACAACAGGATGCAGGCTAGTCCCATAAGCAGCGTGCCGAACGGAACCATCCCGAGTTCTACGCGACCGTTCGACAGCCAACCCGCGAGCAGACTTCCAATCCCAACCCCGATCACCAGCATTGCCATGAAGGGTGCCGGACTGACTTTTGTCACATCGGAAAGCTCCTTCGTAACAAAGACGTCGATATTCATCTGTGCCAGAGCTGCCAAAGACCAGAAGAACAGGATCCCCAGTGACACGCGGAGGATTGCTCGATCACCCATCACCAGTTTGAGATCACGCCATGAATCGGTCACCAGATTCCACTGAAATCGAACCGTCGGATTCGCGGCGGTCACCCTGGTAATCAAAGTGGCTCCGACAACACCCAACAACGCTGCGCCGATCAGCGCAATCGTGGCAGAAGGCAGGCCGACGGCGCGATTGATAATCGTCAGATCGGCGAGCGAATATCCCGCCACAGTACCCACGATCGATCCGATCAGTGTGGCGACTCCGGAAAAACCGTTCGCGGCGGAAATATCTGACCTGCGAACAAGTTCCGGGATGATCCCGTATTTCGCGGTCCCGATCAGTGTTGCCTGTGTTCCAATCAGGAAGAGCATCACAAACATCGATGCGACATGGCCCTGCTGAATCGCGATCACCCCGCCTGCCATCAGGCCGACTTCAGCCCATTTCAGCCAGATGATCGAAACCCGTTTGCTGAATCTGTCAGAAACCCATCCTGCCCAGGGAGCGAAGACGACAAAAGGCAGTACAAACACAAACAAGCCCAGCGGCAACACAAGTTCCGCAGGCGCTATCGAGTGCCCGGCAATATTCCAGATCTGATTCCTGAACAGATGCCGCGCAATCGGGCAGATCATCCAGCGAAACATGCTGTCGTTCACCGCCGTCAGAAACGTCATCAGCAGGTAGCCGACAAACGACGACGACATTAACCGTTGCTGACTCACAGCAGGTGCGGTGTTCGCTGCGACACTGGAAATAGCCATGGCTCCTTTATTCACTTCGCACAAAGTCTAACCCGGCATGCCACATCCTGCAGGATAATGCAGGCACTTCGCTATACCGGAAACCTTTGGATTGTACGTTCGGGGCACCCGAGTTGCACTCACTCCCTGATCGTCCACCAGCGACGGGAATCGCCGATTTTCTTATCGTACGCAGTCTGCCGATCCGAGTAGCGTATCTTCCTGG
Source organism: Candidatus Kuenenia sp. (assembly GCA_043722015.1). GTDB lineage: Bacteria > Planctomycetota > Planctomycetia > Planctomycetales > Planctomycetaceae > SXXK01. The sequence goes on from JAYSPO010000611.1 coordinate 4,014, forward strand.
ATGCTCGAACAGTAGACTCTGGACGGCATGCGGTACAAAATACCTCAGAGGCCTGCTGGCGTGGCGTGATCTTCCTGCCTGCAATGAATGGCTGATGGCAAGCTGGAAGCTGCTCCCACTTTGAGTTTGGGCCATGCACTGTCGAAAAGTTTATCAACTCATGCCGACCTCAGAACTCCCCGAATCACCAACATGGGCTGCGGCTCAGTCGCTTGTGGAGAGACTGCGTTCGTACGGTTCCGTGGCCATCGCATTTTCCGGCGGCGTGGACAGTGCAGTCGTCGCGAACGCTGCTTTCCTGGCCTTGGGTGATCGAGCCGTCGCGGTGACAGCCGTCAGTTCCAGCCTCGCTGCGAGCGAACTTGAGATCGCGCGACGGGAGGCGATCATGATCGGGATCCGTCATGTCGAACTACAGACCCAGGAATTCAAGCGGCCTGAATATCGCAGGAACGCCGGTGACCGATGTTTCTTCTGCAAAGACACGCTCTATGAACTGATGCATTCACGGCAGCAGGAATTGGGCGTTGAGGTGATTGCCAACGGTGCCAATACGGATGATCTTGGCGATCACCGTCCCGGAATGCAGGCGGCGATCGATCACAACATCCGCAGCCCGTTGATTGAAGCAGGACTCAACAAAGCAGCTGTGCGAGATTTGGCACGGTACTGGCATCTCTCGGTCGCCGAAAAGCCGGCGTCCCCGTGTCTGTCCAGCCGCATCGCCTATGGTGTCGAAGTGACGGAAGAACGAGTATTCCGCGTTGAACGCGCCGAAGCATTTTTGAAAGCCGCTACCGGACTTCAGGAACTCCGGGTACGGCACGAAGCGAATGAACTGGCGCGCATTGAAGTGCCTGTCGACCAGGTGTCCCGGCTGCTGGAACCCGATCTGCGAGCAACGTTAACAAAGGAACTTCATTCGCTGGGGTTTCGATTTGTGACTGTCGATCTGGACGGATTTCGATCCGGCAGCATGAACAGCGCGCTGCCGCTGGTGGAGTTGCGAGTTGGAATAACTCGCTGACCAGTTCCGCACCGCGTTATGATTCGTCCGCATCTGCGGTTTTAATCATGAGTCCATAAATTAACTGTGACTGAGAAACCCCGTGTCGAATCCACTTTCTGCCAATGCTGATCATCCGACCGTTTACTTCGACGGGGTTTGCGGACTTTGTAATCACTTCGTAAATTGGCTACTGGCGCGTGATCCCGAGCACAAACTGCGGTTCGCACCGCTGCAGGGCACGACGGCCGGGCAGACACTTGATGCTGAAATTCGAAATCGTC
>JAYSPO010000612.1:0-3529 GCA_043722015.1 Candidatus Kuenenia sp.
CGCTCGGGCTGTGATGCTGTGGCTGGTCGCTGTTTCGTAATCGAGAGCAGCTGCGACTGTCACGACGCCGGTGACACTGTTTATCATGAATCGTCCGCCAGCGTCACTGTCCAGCGTGTATGTGAGAGCATTTGTGGTCGCATCGGCATCGGCGGCGAAGGCTGTGATGCCGACTGTCGTGCCGATCGTCGCATTTTCAGCCACGGTGTTCGCGGCTGCATTGGTGTCGGAAACGGCACTCACGGCAAATTCGTTCACGTCCTTGATGTTGATCGTGAACACTGTGTCGGCGGTTGAGCCATCAGCGCTCGTCGCTCGGACGGTGATATTGTGCGCCGCGGCGGTTTCCCGATCCAGCCGTGTTCCGTCAAGTACCGTGACAACGCCGGTCGTGGCATGAATCACAAATCGTCCGCCCGCATTGTCGGTCAACGAGTATGTGATTGCATTCCCGGTGGCATCCGCGTCGAAGGCCGCAGCCGTGATTCCCACGGACGTGCCGTTTGCGGCGTTTTCATTGACAGCGTTGGCTGTTGCATCCGTATCGGCCGGCGCCGTGACGGCGAATTCATTCACGTCACCGATCGTGATCGTGAACAATCGCGTGACCGTCGAGGTGTCCGTCGAGGTGGCGCGGACGGTAATGTTGTACGATCCAGCAGCTTCCCGGTCGATCGCTCCGGCCACGGTCACGATCCCGGTGACGGCATCAATCGTAAATCGTCCGCCCGCAGTGTCGTCCAGCGAGTAACTGACGGTGTCAGTTCCGTCAGCGTCGTCAGCGAAGGCGGTAATCCCTGCCACGGTGCCGATACTGCTGTTCTCCAGCACGAAGTCGGACGCCGCATCGGTGTCGCCGATGGCCGTGATTGCCCATTCATTTACATCGGTGACGTTGATTGTGAAGAGCTGTGTGCTGAACGAGCCGTCAGCCGAGGTCGCTCGCGCTGTGATGCTGTGGCTGATGGCTGTTTCGTAATCGAGAGCAGCTGCGACTGTCACGACGCCGGTGACACTGTCTATCATGAATCGTCCGCCAGCGTCACTGTCCAGCGTGTAAGTGATGGTATTCGTCGTCGCATCGGCATCGGCGGCGGAGGCTGTGATGCCGACTGTCGTGCCGATCGTCGCATTTTCAGCCACTGTGTTCGCGGCTGCATTGGTGTCGGAAACGGCACTCACGGCGAATTCGTTCACGTCGGTCACGGTCACCGTGATCGTCTGCGTATCAAAACCGCCATTGCCGTCCGACACCTGCACGATGACTTCGTAAACATTGTCCGCATTCGAATCCGTTGGGGATTCAAAATTCGGAGCCACGGAGAAAGTCAGCACGCCCGTCACGCTGTCAATCGAAAATCGTGCTGAGTCCAATCCGCCACTAATCGTATAACTGAGCGTCTGCACCGGCAGATCCTGATCGGTGGCCGTAACCGTCGTGACGACGGTTGAGTTTTCTGCCACCGACAGACTGGCCGCAGCGCCGCCTCCGTCAGACGTAATGACCGGAACATCATTGACGTCGGTGACTGTGATGGATGCTGTTCCGATGGCCGTGCTGAACGCCGTCGTACCGCCGTTGGCCAGTGCGTCAACTTTGGTGCCAAAGATTCCGCTCGTCTGGTCCCAGGCTCGGAAATCAAAACTGGCGTTCGTGCCGTTGAGCGTATTCGGGACAAAGCGGACGAGATCCATGTCCCGCAGCAGCAATGCCGAAGTGTCGGTCACGGTCCCGATCGCATTCCATGTCGATCCGGCGTTTGTCGAATATTCCCAGGTGCCATTGCCGCTGTTAAGTGCCGTGATGGCGACGCCTTCGAGGGCACTGGCATCGACATCAGTGATACGATCACCACCCGCGCTGGCGATGATGGAAGCCACCGTATTGCCTGCGTTGTTGGTCTGTTTTTCCGTGATGGTCGTCAGCGTCATGCTGCCGCTATTGTCGAGGACAGGCGCGTCATTGACCGCGTTGACCGTGATCGCCAAACTTTCGGTCAGCGTATTCACGCCGCCATTGGCCGTGCCGCCATTATCGACCACCGTCCATGTCAGGTTGCTGCCGCCGTTGGCATCGGCGATTGTTTTGTATTTGAGTCCCTGCAATTCAGCGAGTGTGACCACGGTGTTTGCCGTGATCTGAGTCACGCCGTCGGTGTTCCACAATGTGATGTGCGCCGGAATCACGGCGATGGTGAAGTTCAGAGTCTGGCCCACTTCGTCAATTCCGCCACCCGGACCGTACGTCAATCCGCTCATGCCGACTGTGATCGCCGTCACATTCGCACTGTCTTCATTCACGTTGATCGCGGCTGGCGAACCCGCCGTGCGGACTGGTGCGTCGTTGACGGCCGTGATCGTATGATTCAGTGCCACCGTCGCAGCCGAGATTCGAGTTGTTCCGCCGGTCGCTCCGGTCAGATTGATGATGGCTCCGCTGGTGATCGTGCCACCGCTCTCGATCAGATTGGCACTGACTGCCGTGGCCGTTCCGGCGTAGTCAGCTGTCGGCACAAATCGCAACAAGTTGCTGGCATTTAACGTGATCGCGGCTGTGGCCGTGGCGCCGGCCAGATTGGTCCAACTCGTCCCGCTGTTGGTCGAATACTGCCAGTTGCCTTTGGCGACGTCGATGGTGTAGCTACTGATCGCAATCCCGGCGAGTGTATTCGCGCTGGAACCTCCGGAGACCTCATCTTTGGCGTCCGAGAAATTGGCAGTGAATAGCGCTGTGATCGTCGCCCCTGGTGGCAAAGCCGCGTCCTCATTGATCGTTGTCAGCGTCGTGCTGCCGGAAGCGATGGGAGCGTCGTTTACCGCATTTACGACGATGCTGATGCCCTTGCTGTCAGTCAGGGGACCGCCGGATCCCGTGTTTCCCAGATCGCTCAGCGTGATTCCGATTCCTGCGCCGCCGTTGAAGTCAGCCGGAGGTGTAAACACCATGCCATCCAGAGCCGCGTTGATGTTGTCGATGGTTCCGGTGAACTGCATGCCTGCAGTCCCGTTTCCGCCTGAAATGAGCGTGAGTCCCGTAGTCCCGCTGAGCGTAAGTGTGCCGCTTGAACCGGACAACGTCAGCTGGACAATGCTGTTGCCGGCATCAATGTCGCTGACCGCGATCTGATTGAGAGTGCCTGATGAAAAGGTGAGAGTTGTATCTTCGCTCATCGTCTGCAACGCGGGCACCGTCACGATTGGCGCATCGTTCACGGCCGCCACGTTGATCGTCTTGTTAACCGGATTACTGGTGCCGCCACTGCCATCGTTGAGCACAAACGTGACGGTGCGAGCCAGCGTGGATGGATCGTCGGAAACATTTTGATAGGTGATGTTACGGGCCAGGGCCTGAGTTGCGGCGATGGTGGCGTTGCTGTTCAGAGAAACCGTGAGCGGCGTCGTACCGTCATCACCGCCGCTGAACGTGCCGATCACCACGCCTGCATAAGTTGCAGTGGATCCGAAGACACCGATCTGTCCAGCGCCCGTACCTTGATTCCGTATTTCAATTCGGTCGTTCACGGTCCCG
>JAYSPO010000613.1:0-4546 GCA_043722015.1 Candidatus Kuenenia sp.
CACGACGGCTGGATATCGAAGCCTGGCGAGATGCATTGCTGGCAGTCGCCGGTGATCTTGATCTGAAGCCGGGCGGTCTGCCGGTGGATGATATCAACAGTCCCCGCCGCACGATCTACATGCAGGTGAGCAGAAATGGCGATCATTTTCAGGCAGATGAGTTCATGCGTTTGTTTGACTTTCCTGCCATGCGTGCAACGGTCTCCGAACGACTGCCAAATACTGTTCCTCAGCAGTACCTGTTCATGATGAATAACAGTTACATGCTGCATCGAGCGGAACGTTTCGCCTCTCGACTCGCACAGGAATCGCAGACCACAGAGCTCAGGATCGAAAGGGCGTACCGCTTGCTGTATGGCCGCTTACCCACAGGCGAGGAGCAGCAAATCGGACTTGAGTTTCTGAAAGAGCAGGAGGCCAAAGAACGCATCGCCGGCAGTGACGACCGATCACGGATGGTGCGATACCTGCAGGTGCTGCTGAGCTCCAACGAATTTATGTATCTCGAATAGGAAAGGCGATAAGATGAAAAACTGGATTCACCCCGGTGTCTCACGCCGGGAAATGCTGACCCGATGCGGAGCGGGATTTGGCACACTGGGTCTGGCAGGAATGCTGGCCGAGGCCGCAGGACCTGTGTCGCCACTTACTCCCAAATTGACACACTTTGCACCGAAGGCAAAACGAGTCATTCAGCTGTTCATGCCTGGCGGCCCTTCACAGGTTGATACGTTCGACTACAAACCTGATCTTGCAACATACGAAGGACAGCGACCGGAAAGTGTCGATCGCAAATCGCTGCGCAACACGAAGAACGGTTTGATGAAGTCACCGTACGGCTTCAGGCAGTATGGCCAGTGCGGAAAGTGGGTCAGTGATATCTTTCCGCATGTCGGCGAGATGGTCGATGAGATCTGCTTCATCCATTCAATGCATACCGACATTCCGGAGCACGCTGGTGCGATCATGATGACGAATGTCGGCCACCTGCAGCCCAACCGCCCCAGCATGGGTTCATGGCTGGTCTACGGGCTGGGGACGGAAAATCAGAATCTGCCGGGCTTCGTCGCCATGAGTCCTCGAGCGCAGCCTCGTGGTCAGGCCGCGAACTGGGGCAATAGCTTTCTGCCGGGCACGTACAATGGGTGTTACGTAAACATCGGCCAAATGCATCCCGAGTCTGCATTGAACGATCTGACAAATCAGCTGCCGCGGATCGAACAGCGGGAACAGGTGGATTTGCTGGCCCGGTTGAACAGTCTCCATTTGAAACGGCAGGAGAAAGATCAGAATCTTGAAGCCAGTATTCAGGCCATGGAGATGGCATTTCGGATGCAGGTTGCTGTGCCGGATGTCTTCGACGTGTCGCGGGAGACGAAAACAACTCTCGATCTGTACGGCGACAGCGAGTATGCAAAGGGCTGTCTGCTGGCTCGGCGACTTGTGGAGCGAGGCGTGCGGATGGTGCAGGTCTCTCTATCCATTGACGGTTACGATATCGCGTGGGACACGGGGCACGAGAACATCGTCGATGGCCACGCGAAACTGGCGAAGGCATGTGATCAGGGCATCGCCGCATTACTCAGGGATCTGAAACAACGCGGCATGCTGGACGAGACGCTGGTCATCTGGGGCGGCGAATTCGGCCGAGCCCCGACGTCCGAGGGGCAAAAAGGACGCGACCACGATCACTACGGCTATACTGTCTGGATGGCTGGCGGCGGTGTGAAGCCAGGATATTCGTACGGCTCAACATGCAATTTCGGACTCACCGCTGTTGAGAACCGCGTGCATGTGCACGATCTGCATGCCACGATTCTGCATCTGCTGGGGATGGATCATGAAAAACTCACTTACCAGTACAGCGGTCGCGATTACCGCCTGACCGACGTCTTTGGACAGGTCGTGCACGAGATCATCGCCTGACGTCGGCGGCATGTTGCTTCAGTGCATTCACGTAGGGTGTGTGCAGCGACAGCGGAGCACATCAACAACCAGCTAGACCCTAAACAAGCGACGTTTGGAGTGCGGTGACTCGTCACCGCTTTCTTTTTCAGGTAATTTGGCGCTGGGAGCGACGTTCGTTTGCTCTGCCGATTTCCCCTGAAATTGTAATGGAATGTTTGCTGTCTTCCCACGCCGATTGACAAAAATGCCGTGTTGGAAAGGCAAAGCGGCGACAAGTCGCCGCACTCCATATGGCTGTCGCTTGCATCAGGGCTAGACCAGTTCGTGCAGTGGCTTATTGCCGGGATCGACGAGGTATTGTGGAACGCCCGACAGGTCAAAGACGCGAGTATTCTGAGCATCCACGCCGGCGCAATGGTACAGCGTGGCAAAGACCTCCTGAAACGTGACCGGGCGAAGTTGCGGCTGTTCGCCGTAGCGATTTGTGGAACCGATCGCCTGCCCCGTCCGCATGCCGCCCCCTGCCAGGACAGCCGTATTGGCCTGCGGCCAGTGGTCGCGACTGTTGTTGCCGTTAATCTTTGGCGTACGACCAAATTCGCCCCAGACCACGACTGACACATCCTGATCCAGACCACGCTCGTGCAGGTCCGTCACAAGTGCCGCCAGGCCCTGATCGAGTCGCGGACATTCTTCACGACACTTCGGGTAGTTCATGCCGTCCCCACCATGCCAGTCCCAGCGGCTGAAGTTCAGCGAAACGAACCGCGCGCCTGCTTCGACCAGTCGTCGCGCCAGGCAGAAGTTCTCTACCATCGGTGGCGCGCCGTCGCGTTGGAATGCTTCGTTACTTTGACCGTAACGCGCGACGATGCGGGGATCTTCCTTCGAAAGATCCAGAGCATCAATCAGCCGGGACGTCGTCAAAATCCCCATCGCCTGTTGAGTGTACACATCCAGACTGTCCATCTGCCCGCGTTGATCGGCGTCCCGTCGAAAGCGATCCAGTGATTTCATCAGACTGGTGCGATCCTGCAGCTTCTCGAGCGTGATTCCATTCAGCGTCATATTTTCAGGTCTGCTGCGAGCTTCCCGTCCAATAAGATTAAACGGAGCATGCGCGACGCCAAGGAACCCCCCGTCACCCGGCTCGCCCCATGTTCGGTTTCCGGTTTTATACATCAGGGCCACATTGGCCGGAATCGCCGACGTGACCTGTCCCTGCATCTTTGAAACCCACGCGCCTCCGGAAGGCCAGCCACCCGGTGGTTGACGAGTCCCTTTGCGGCGGCCGGTCATGCATTGGTAGGCATCGTGGCCACCATCGGAATCTGACAGCGATCGGACAAGCACAAACTTGTCCATCAGTTCAGCCATACGAGGAAACATCTCACTGACGAAGATTCCAGGAATCTTCGTGGCAATCGCGGAGAATTCGCCACGAATTTCCGACGGTGCATCGGGCTTGGGGTCCCACATGTCCAGATGCGGCGGCCCGCCCGGCAGATAGATATTGATGATCGCCTTATGAGACCGTCCTGTGTTTGTTTCTGATTCAGCCCGCAACGTCTGTTCGAGACTGATGCCGCCGAGCGCCATCCCGCCAATCGTCAGAAAATCGCGGCGGGAGACACCATCGCAGAATCCCCGGCGAGAGGCATTCTTTTGCCCAAAAATTGTCAACATGCGGGATACCTTGGCAGTAGAGACGAGGCGGGAGCAAAACAGACGTGGCGGGAGTTCATGCGGCGGAGCTGGGTCTTTTACTTCGCGCGGTCATAGGTGACACAACTGGCGAGCGGCATGCGTCAGCTTGCCGGTACAAAAACAAGGTACCGGAGGGCTAACGCCGCCCCGCTCGCCGGACACATATCCGACCGCGTGGAGTATTTCTCAGCCCATCGCGCGCTGAAGAATGCCCACAGCTTAACCGGATTGACCGACAGAGGTCAAGAATTGCCAAAAAAACGCGCGGCTGGCGAGTTTGTCAATTTGTAGGGAGTGACAAGCGGCAGCGCAGGCACACCATGTCTGTGATTCGGTGTGCCTGCGCGTTGCTTGTCACACCCTAAAAATTGAGCGTCTACATTACCGCGCGAACCGTGCGAAAATCCGCCTTGAGCACCGGCAGCATTCTCCACTGGAAGTTTCACGAAGTCTTCAGAATGGCATGTCGGAGTGATCGGGAAATTGTATACTGCATATCGATCCGGCGATTCCTGGATGGCTTTGTCTGGCTCGGTGGAGTCCATCCCGGTGTTCGCTCTGCGTTGCCGCCGTGGCAGAATTCAGCAGCAGAGAGTGCACATCGAAGCCGTATCGCTTGCCGCCGGCTTGCACTGGGCGGCGACCCGATTCCCGTGCTGCCGTCGCGACTGGCGCACATGCGTCCGTTCCGAAATCTTGATCAGCGGCTGATGAAGAAAATGCCCGTCGGCGGAGCGACGGGTCTGCTATACCTCGCGCGGGCCATGAATGAGACAACTGGCGAGCGGCATGCGTCAGCTTGCCGGTACAAAAACACGGTACCGGAGGGCTCACGCCGCTCCGCTCGCCGGACTTTTCAAACCGCCTGAAATAAGCACTGGTGCATAAGTAAGTTGGCACAAATCGTTTAACGGCGAGCCGTAGGCGTAGG
>JAYSPO010000614.1:0-1496 GCA_043722015.1 Candidatus Kuenenia sp.
ACAGCAATTGCAGGAGCTGAAACAGGAACTGGCAAAGGTCACACCAATCGAAGATCGCGCTCTGCAGCTCGCGCAGGACGTCGCACATGAAATGAAGCAGGTGGCCGAGCAATCGGCCAAAATCGACATGCTGGCTCCCGAGATCGCCGAACAGGTCCAGGGTGTTCAGGAAGCATTTCAGGAGCTGGCACTTCAGCCGATGCAGGAGCTGCGAAACCTGGTGAACGAAGGCGTACAACCAGCGCAGGCAGATCCGCAGTTGCCTGAGATTGAAGCACAAAGTGATCAGGTCATGGAAACGCTTGGTGATCTCGAAGAACGGATCGCGGCCGTTGCCAAAGCTCAGGAAATGAGTCGCGAAAATGTCGAACAAGCGGTCGCGCAGCTCGAAGAGGATGTCCTACGGCAAAATGCGAGCATCGCCAATCGCGAGTTAATGAACCTGCGTGATTCGATCGCCGAAATGCGAAAGGATTTAACCGAACTGAACGAAACACAACAGGAATTGATCGCAGACGCACAAAAGGATCTGTCGAAACCCGTGTTTAATGCACTCATGGATGCTCAAGGCGACCTGGACGAGTACGCCGAGCCGGTACTCGATGATGCTCAGGAGTTACTCGCATCAGAAATGCTGGCTGATGTTCGAGAGCAGGCCGGTCGACCTGAATTCAAACCGGCGTTGGCGGAAGCAATGGCAGCGGAGGCTCCACCGGAAGCGGCAAACGCGGGCAAAGAACCAGCGGGCAAAGAACCAGCGGGCAAAGAACCGGCAGGCAAAGAACCAGCGGGCAACGAACTGGCAGGCAAAGAACCGGCAGGTAAGCAGCCGCCTGGGAAAAGTCTGTCTCCGGACCCTGAGCGGCGTGAGTTCCAGGAACGACAGTTGGAACAGTCTGAGGCACTGGCATCGGCTGAAGCCGCGCTTGCCGCAGATCAGGAAATTCTGGATGATCTGGTGAAAAGTCTGTCAGAGCAGTTGCCGGAAACATCCGGCGCTGAATTGACTCCTGAGCAGGCAGCGCAACTGCAGCAGATGCTCAATGCGAAAACAACGCGCGAGGCATTGGCGATGTTTCAGCGGCTGGAGCAAATGCTGACTCAGAAGGGCCAGCCTCAACCGCCAAGCGATCCCAATCAGAAACCAGTTCCCGCCCAATTGCCACCCTCCGCGAAACTGGCTGCCATCGGCAACGAAGCGGGCGTGGTTGGTGGCGTGGAAGCGATTCTGGTGGAGTTAGGCGACTTCGATCTCAAGGCTCGCACGGTCATCATGAAGATGCAACCGCGTGAGCGTGAAGAGTTGTTACTGGGTTTACGCGAGGAAGGTCCGGAAGGGTATCGCAAATTCATCAGGGATTATTTTCACCGACTGACAAAAGTACAAACAAAATAAATACGAACCTTGAAATCCGAAAAACGAATTTCGAAATCCGAAACAAATTTGAATCACCAAATGACAAATGACAGAAACGTCGGGACCTGGCAAATATGAC
>JAYSPO010000615.1:0-1057 GCA_043722015.1 Candidatus Kuenenia sp.
CGCGAGGATCCGGTTGACGAATGTCGCATCGCTGTTGAGCAGCTCCGTAACGGGACGATCGGTCTGAATCAAATGAGTTACCAGTCGGACAGGTTCTTCAAAGATCGCCTCGCGCAGTTCGTCGTTGTAGCCAGGAAATGCGGGAGCGTTGATGGGGTCTTTCTGAAGATAATCCCGATACCGCAGCCACTGACCGAAGAACTCGCACGCGAACGCGCTGATCCGTGGATCCTTCAGCATGCGTCTGGTCTGCGCGAGCAGTTGATCTTCGTCCTGCAGTCTATGATCTTTGGCTGCAGCCAGGAGTTCATCATCCGGCAACGTAGACCACAGAAACAGACTCAGCCGACTGGCCAGATTCTGATCAGTCAGCGGATAGACCCCGGTCCCGTCAGCCACTGCGGTAAAGTGATAGCAGAATTCAGGCGACATCAGCACGGCCGTCAGCACTCCTCGCAACGCGCCTTCCACATCCTGACCTTCACCACGAAGAGTGCGGTAAAGCTGCATCAACGATTCACGTTCCTCGACACGCAGCGGACGACGGTACGCGCGGCGGGCAAATGTGTCGAGGTCCGACAGCGCCTTCGTTTCAGCGGACGATAACAGTTCATGATGACGTGCAAGACCAGCGCGGATGTCATCAAAGAAGCCGTGAATCATGCGGTACTTGTCATCCGGCGATTCGGCTTCCAACGTATCACCGATGCGTTTCACACCCAGTTTGTCGAGATACAGCTTCTCGAATCGGCCAAGCTTACTCTCTTCCACCAGATCGGGATCTTCGGACCGCAGAAAGTCGAATCGCTCATCGTGCAGGACCTCACGTTCGGACCTTTCAAACCAGACGAATCCACGCAGCAGAGACTCGGCACCCTCTGTCACGAAGTTCAGTTCCTCCCACAACCGGTCCAATGCGGCATTCTGTTCGTCGTTCAGCACCTTTTCCACCAATGGTCGATCATCGCGGAAGAAACCTTCGACCAGATGAAAGCCTGCCGCAAGGCCGCGGCTTTCATCGACGTAGTAGAAGCGATCGGGGAACGTCTGACAAAAC
>JAYSPO010000616.1:0-2315 GCA_043722015.1 Candidatus Kuenenia sp.
GACCCTGCGGATGTCCATGAAGTCATCACGTGACCAGAGATCAGAAACTTCAACGTAGCCATTTGCGTTGATCGTCACCAGCATCGATGCCTCGGGTTCCGCGCGGTTCAGAGAGCGGGCGAGCACAAAGTCGCTGTCATAGGATCCGCGATACGGCGTTCGTCGCGATCCAACGGCAATCAGTCGTCCGTTGGGCTGCTGCAGCAGGTCTGCAACGCCGGATTGGTCAGTGCCGAACGGCGTCAGCAGTTTGCCGTCCCCGTCAAAACTTGTATCCAGCGTTCCGTCGCTGTTCAGACGGATGAGTGCGACGTTGCTGAGAGAAGTGCCTCCGAGAACAACCTTTCCGTTGGGCTGCACCAGCAGAGACGTTGCAGATGAAGTTGCTTCAAAAGGAGTAAACTGGTTGGAACTCGATCGCACGGAAAACGACTGAACCACGGTACCGAAAGGACCGTAGACCGACCCATTGCTGTTATAGCGCGTGACCGCCATTTTGCTGTAGAATGAACCATTCCGGCGGAGAGTTGCGTCTCCCGCGACCAGAAAGCTGCCGTCGGCCAGCAGTTCGACATCGTTGCCAGTTCGCTGAACACTACCCCAATCAACCACGCGTCCATTGGTGCCGAAGGTTGTGTCGAGGGAGCCGTTGGCGTTGTATCTCACCATCATCAGGGCAGAATCATACAGACCCGTCACTGCGGGATAGAAATTTCCAACAGCCAGGATCTTTCCGTCCGGCAGAAGCGCGATGTCAGAGATCGACGAAGAGGAACTGTTCTGAGAAATCGTGGTGGCAATTCCATCGCCACTGAAAGTTGTGTCCAGCGAACCATCGGTGTTGTATCGCACGACCGCGAAGAACCCGCCTTGACCATCTCCCGCAACGACAATGCGCCCGTCGGACTGAATGGCGATTGTGCGGGCAATGCCAGACCCGCCGATCAATGTGGTCACCGTGCCGTCGCCGGAGAACGAAAGATCCGGAGATCCATCGGGATTCAGTCGGACCACGGCGAAGTTGGTGAATCCCGTTTGGTGAATCACGGTCGGCACGGTTCCCGCAACCACGATTTTTCCATCAGGCTGAATAGCCACATCGTACGCTTTGGCGTCTGTGGCGACAGGTCCAAAGTCCATGACCTCCTTCCCGTCCTGCGAGAAGTCTGTGTCGAGACTGCCGTTGGCACGGTATCTGGAAATACCAAATCCCAGGGCACTTGTGCCGACGACAACAATCCTGCCGTCGGACTGAAGCGCTGATCCGCCAGCTTCGTCGTATGTGCTGCCAAAGACCGTGGTGACGATGCCGTCAGCCGAAAAACCTGTGTCCGGCGAGCCATCAGAATTGAATCGAACCAATCCAAAATAACCGTTCTTCGTTCCGCCGACGACAATTTTCCCGTCTGGATGGATGAATGATGTTTTCGCTCCGCCTCCGAATGAGGCTACGCTGTCCAGATCGAACGTGGTGTCCGGTGAACCATCGGTGTTGAATCGATAGACGTTGCCATTGGCCATCGAGATCATTCGGCCATCGGTCTGCAAACTCAGGCTTTCGCCGCCGGTTGGCCGGCTTGCAACCCCTGAGATGCCAATCAGGCGACGTCCGTCGCCGTCAAACGAGTTGTCGAGTGTGCCGTTGCTCAAGTATCGAGCGACGGCAAAGTCCTGGCTGGATAACTCGTCGGTTCCGCCTGCGACCACAATCTTCCCGTCGGTCTGAATCGCAAGGCTGCGAGCGTAGTACGGAAACGCAACTCGACCGGCCACGCCAAAAGTCACATCAAGCGATCCATCAGGAAGATACCGTGCGATTGCTCCTTCCCCGGCAGCTACGATCTTGCCATCCGCTTGCCGGGCCGACGCCATGGCAGTCCGTCCCCAAGTGGCCGTATTGTCAAACTCAGTTTCGACCTGTCCACCAACGCCGAACGATGGATCCAGGTCTCCAGCCGTGAGCAGGATCTTCTGTTCCAGAAGTTCCGTGCGGATCCAGCTTGATGTCATACACGTCCCGGTATGGCGAGCGTTTCTTCGAGACCGAATGGAGGTTGACAGTTTAGCAGGCAGCAAGGGAAAAAACATTGAAGCAGGCCCTGGTTCAAGTCTACGGGCCTTGCCCAAAGTCGATCACTCAACGAGGTAGTTTATGCAGCTGCATTATATCACCGGCAACCGACGATTCCAGGGCAGCTGCGGAAAACAATCACGGTCGGCCAGTGATTAACGATGCGCAACTTGTAGGGTGTGACAAGCAACGCGCAGGCACCCCGATTCACAGACATGGTGTGCCTGCGCTGCCGCTTGTCACA
>JAYSPO010000617.1:0-1541 GCA_043722015.1 Candidatus Kuenenia sp.
CGCCTACGCCTGCGGCTCGCCGTTAAACGAATGACTTGCCCTTGAACACACACGTAGAATCCGGTAGGGTCATACGAATTTTGAGGGCCGGACGGATTCCGGTCCGGGCGTTCTGGACGGTGTATTCCAATGAACCCGTGACCTTGATATATTCTCTCGTGGCGTTTGTCGAAAGCCGGACGCATGCGTAAGTTGCGGATCAATTTGTCGTGTCGGCTGACTTTGAATGAACACACATGAGCCATCGCAGGAACTCTGCACCGCCTACCATGAAGCGGGGCATGCGGTGATGGCATTGGTCTTTGATCGACCGGTGCAGAAGGTGAGCATTCTGCCGGATCAGCGCCGCCTCGGGCACTGCGAACTTCGTAAAGGTGTGTCCCGCGCGTCGCAGGACCGTTTGGAAGCCGACATCCTGATTTTGCTGGCAGGCGTGGTCGCGGAAGCGATCCACTCCGGTTCACACAACTGGACCGGCGCAGCGATGGATCTGCAATCAGTCCGTCGTCTGGTTGTCATGCGGAGCGGCCAGGGGCAGGCTGAAAAACTGACGCGCCGACTGCTGGCCAAGACGGAACATTTGCTGCAGCAGACGCGAAACTGGAACGCGGTCGATCAGATTGCTGCCGAACTTCTCGAAAAAAAATCGATCAGCGGTCGAGCCGCCCGGCATTATTTTGAACAGACAGCAAAATGACGATTCCCTGGGAAACGTCAGTAAGTGTGAGGGAAGAACACTGTTGTTCGGGGACACCTGAACTAACATCGTGAGTTGTTTGAATGTCGGATTTCTTTCCGCACAAAAATCCGGAACCGGGACAGAATTATGAGCCTGCTACTGAGCCATTCGCAACGGGATCGATTTCGCCGCACGGGAGTGATTGCCGTCATGGTCGTCGATGATCCTGCGCGCGCCGTTTGCCTCGCGAAAGCGTTGCTCGACGGCGGCGTGGACATTATGGAGCTGACTCTGCGAACATCGCAGGCTTTAGATTGCCTGTCTGCCATCGTGAAACAGGTTCCGGAAATGCTCGCCGGAGCTGGCACGATTCTGTTTCCGGAACAGGTTGACCAGGTTGTGGCGGCCGGAGCCGCATTCGGCGTGGCCCCTGGCACAAATCCGGTGGTGATTCGCCGAGCTGATCAGCTCAACCTTCCTTTCGCTCCCGGTGTCGCGACTCCGACAGATATCGATGTCGCCGTTCAGGCGGGCTGCCGATTGTTAAAATTTTTCCCCGCCGAACACAGCGGTGGCCTGAATATGCTCGCCAGTATCAAAGCCCCGTATGCACATCTGGGATTGGAGTACATTCCGCTTGGCGGTGTCACAACGAGCAACCTGTCGGCCTGGTTGACAGACCCTGACGTGTTGGCTGTCGGCGGTTCCTGGCTGGCAAAGAAAGATGCGATTGATTCCTCGCGCTGGGCTGAGATCACACAAACCTCCAGAGAGGCTCGCGAAATCGTAAGGCGGGTTCGCGGAACGTAAACGGTTGAAAAAGGTGTCTGGAACTTTGGAGGCATCAGAAAACTCCGCAAAA
>JAYSPO010000618.1:0-5529 GCA_043722015.1 Candidatus Kuenenia sp.
TTAATGGGGTCAGACCCCCTACTCACGGTATTCGAAGCCAAAATCGTTTGCTTTTTCGCTTCGACTGCCGTCATGAAGGGGTCTGACCCCATTAAATCACGCAAAGCCGGAACGTGCTGATTGATGAAAAATCGTTACTGTTCCTGGTGGACATCATTTATTCCGGGCTTTCGCGTTGAACATCTTCGAGCCGCTTGTAAGAATACGCGGTTCGCGATCTGGCCACTGAATGGATGTGCAGATGCCGTCGCGCCGTGGAATTCCCGTTCTTTTGTTCACAATAACTCATATTGGTGTGTCATGTTGAAGGACCGATCTCGAATTGAACGTCAGCTGACTTTTTCTCAGCAGCAACTTTCGGTTATCGAAGCCAAGTTGGAAACCGACGGCGTGACAGGTAAAGCACGGGCGAAAAACCCTGTTTGGCGCAAGCTGAGTGCCGAACATCGGCAGCTCAGACGCCGTCTGTATGCTGTCGCAGCGTTGGAAAAACGCGAAGCCGAAGCAGCCCAACGCAAGGCCGACAAAGCGAATGGTGTTGAGGCTGCTGTAGAAGCCTGATTTGCTGTTCGCGCCCGGTGAATTTGAAATGCGTTTCAGCCCTGCGCGAAGACCAGCCCCATCTGCTTTGTGATCACAGAACAGGCTAATCTTCGACCACGGGGTACTCGGGCGCTGGCAACGGCGTTGAATTTGATCCACTCGGAGAGATGGCAGAGTGGCCGATTGTGCAGCACTGGAAATGCTGTGTGTCCGAAAGGGCACCGGGGGTTCGAATCCCCCTCTCTCCGCTCAGCACCTGACTGTGCGCCACGAGCCCGATGCAGTCGAAGTCCCAAAAGACGTTTGATTGCTCCCGGGCTTTTTTGCTGCGCGAGCGGTCCGTTGATTTAGTCCCAATTCTGTTCGTAGTCCCGGCTTCAGCCGGAATTCGCTGGCGGTTCCGGCTCAAATGCTGCCTAATGGCGGGACTACAAACTTAAATCAACAGTCCGCTAGCGCCCTCCAACCCCGGCCACCCCTCAATCCGTGGTCCTGTCCGGCACAGAACCAAAATCATTCTTATTTCATCGCCATCAGTTTGTCGAGTGGCCGCTCACGACCTGTGGCATTCTCGGTTTGTGCGGTATTGGCCGCAGGCTTTTCGATTCGTGCAAAGCACGGAAATGCGGGCATCAATGCTTCGTCAATTTCACGAAAGTATTTTTCCAGTCTGCCGTTGAAGTATGCGGCGCACAACATCGCCGGAATGGCGCTCATCAGACCTGCGGCCGTGGTGACCAGTGCCATATAAATTCCCCTGGGCGAGCATCTCGCCTTTGCCCAATCCCGCCTGGCTCGCCGTTTTGAACGCAATGATCATGCCGACCACGGTTCCGAGCAGTCCGACGAGCGGTGTCACGCTGCCAGCCACCGTCAGTGGACGCACTTTGCTTCGCAATGCTCCCATTTCACGGGCGGCCGCGTCTTCCATGGCTTTTTCGATTTCAGGGAGCGGCCGACCGGCGCGTTGGACGCCCGCCAGGAGAAATGTTGAAACGGTCGCAACGTGCCTGTCGCAGAGTGCCTCGAGGTCTTTCGGAGTTGTATGTTCGGTTTCAAGCAACTTCTTCAGCTCGCTGACAAAGCTCGGTGGCACAATGTAGGCATGGCGTGTGTTGACCAGCCGTTCTAGCGGACCTTGTCGGCGGCAGAGTAGTCGGGTTTGGCCGTGAGCAAAGTTCTTCTGGCGATGCTGGCAGAATCCGCGCAGGTATAGCGCGTTGGTCACCACATGCATGAGAAGGGAAAAAACGAGAATCGAAAATGCGTTCTGGTGACGTCGTGCGTCAGTCATCCTCGCTTCTCCCTGCGCTGCTTTGTTGTAAAGCGCGCCACGCATCAAGTGCATGGATCATGAACTGTGTGATGGTACAGGGGAATCACGGTGGCCACAATCGAGCAGACATCGAGACGGCAGGCTGACCAGTTTGTGAATTCGTTGGGTGGACCCAACGGAGCGCAGGCCGACCACATCAGACAAAATGGTGGGCCGGCGCTGTCGCTTGTCCCACCCTTCATACAGCGTAAATTGACAATCGGCCCGGCGTGACGATCACACTGTCCATCAACGTGTTTTGACAATCGTCCGCGACTGCGCCCCTTGCGGAGTGACGCATGCTCCGTAACGAATTGCGAAGCGATCCACTTTTTTGAGTCTTCGCGTTGCTCTCGAATGCCGCAGTCAGTGCATGGGTGTGGGTACTTCGGCACTCAGAGAGTGCCGTCTACTTTAAAAAATTGCTGAGGTTGGTCACGATCTGCCCATGGTCAGCGGTAAGCTGCGGTCGTCGCGAGACGACTCACAATAGGGACACCGGAACTGGCACAGCACCGGTGGCACACCACACTCCCTGAGTCCGCTTGTAAAACACTGGGCTTTGACCACACTACAGAAAGTTAATCCTCACGCCGCGTAGGTTGGACATTCTTGTCCGACCAAAAGCCTGACCCGTTGACCGACGTTCGAATCCCCTTCCTGAATTCCCCGCCACATGTTGGGTAGTCGATGATGACGTTTGAACTAATCTTCGAAAAACTCACAGGGAATGCGCCATTCCCGTGGCAGAAAGCGTTGTATGAACGCTTCGTTTCAGGCCGCTCGGACAACATCCCGTCGTCATGCAGTCTGCCGACGGGGCTTGGAAAAACGTCTGTCGTAGCCATTTGGCTGATTGCATTAGCACATTTTCCGGACCGTATTCCGCGACGACTGGTCTATGTCGTTAACCGACGCACGGTGGTCGATCAAACGACCGATGAGGTTCAGAATTATCGAAGCAGGCTGCAGGAAATCCAAGAGCTTGACTCGGTACAGGACCAGTTGGCGAAGTTGTGTGCGTTGCCTCTTTCTGACAAGAACGGAAAACCGGACTCTCCACTCGCTCTGAGTACTCTTCGAGGTCAGTTCGCCGACAACCGGGAATGGTCGGCAGACCCGGCTCGCCCGGCAGTCATCGTCGGCACGGTGGACATGATTGGCAGCCGACTGCTCTTCAGCGGCTACGGCATCGGCTTCAAGGGCAAGCCGCTTCATGCGGGTTTTCTCGGTCAGGACGTACTACTGGTTCACGATGAAGCTCACTTGGAACCCGCGTTTCAGAAGTTGCTGATTGGAATTGAGGAAGAACAGAAGCGAAGCAATGAGTTCGGAAAGTTCAAGGTGATGGAACTGTCCGCCACGTCGCGGGGAGCCGGAGAAGTCTTCGGTCTGACTGACGAAGACAGGGCGAACGGTGAAGTAACGAAACGGATCGAAGCAAAGAAGTCGGTCACACTTCACCCAATCGACGACGAGAAAAAAGAGTTGGCCGATCGGATTGCCGATCTCGCGCAAGCCAAACACATGCAGGGCAATGCGGTGCTGGTGTTTGTTCGCAGGGTTGATGACGTCGAGAAAATCTTGAAGATGCTGCCGAAAGGGACTGTGCAGCAACTGACCGGCACACTTCGTGGCCTCGAACGCGATCGCATGGCCGACCCTCGGAAAGGAACAGGCTGTCCGATCTTCGCGAGATTTCTAAAACCTCCCAAACCGGATGCAGCTGAATCCGAGCGTTGGAACGTGGTGCCAAAAGCTGGCACTGTGTATCTGGTTTGCACATCGGCTGGTGAAGTCGGTGTGAACATCTCCGCAGATCACATGGTGTGCGATCTCTCAACCTTCGAGAGCATGGCCCAGCGGTTCGGCCGAGTGAATCGCTTCGGCGAATGCAAAGACACCCAAATTCACATCGTCCATCCCAAGAAGTTTGGAGATGATGACATTGAGAATCGCCGTGCGAACACGCTGGCGGTGATTGAAACGCTCGATGGTGACGGCAGCCCGAAGGCGCTCGGTGAGATACCGCTCGATGATCGGCTATCAGCATTCGCTCCGGAGCCGATGATCCTGCCGACATCTGACATTCTCTTTGATGCATGGGCGCTCTCAACGATCCAAGGCAAACTCCCCGGACGCCCACCGGTCGAGCCGTATCTGCACGGCATCGAAGATAATCAGGCGTCCGAAACGCTGTTTGCCTGGCGGGTGGAAGTGGCCCTGCTGACGGGTAAGGTTCGCATCGACGATATTGAAGAACTCTTGGATCAAGGGCGTTTGAAGTCGCACGAATTACTCCGTGTCACGACGTATGGCAAAGGCCGCGCTTACGACCAGCTTCAGAAAATCGCTGAAAGAACCCCCGAGTTACCTGTGTGGATCATCGAGCCGGATGGGTCGTTGCTCACGGACAAGACCATTTCGGACCTTGTGGTGAAAAGAGGATCGGACTATACGATCTCGCTAGCATCACGGACGGTAATTCTCCCGCCCAAGGCGGGGGGACTGACCGCCAATGGAACACTGGATGGTGGCGAAGCCTTTGTCGCAGGGCGTCGGTATGACGTTGCCGGACTTGCTTCGGACTCGCCGCTTCTGCGATTCAAGGTAAGCGTGGATGCTGACGGCGATTCGTGGTTGGAACCGGTCGCGTCGATCACAGGCTTCCTCGACGGATTCAAACCGAAACTTACGCAAGGGACGAATCGTTACCGAGATTTGAACGCGGCACTCCGCCAATTGAAGAAGCCGCCTGTGCGGCCGAAATTCAGCCTCAAATTGGCGATTTCTGGGGATGACGGCGACGAAACGATTACTGGAGTCCAGGAGTATCTCATTCTCCAGTCGATCCTGCCCAAGAAGGGAACCGGACAAACGCCCGCATGGCCCGCGTTGGACAATCACTTGGATGGCGTTCGTGGTTGCGCCTTGGAGATTTGCAAGAGCTTGAAGTTTGACGAACAACTAACTCGCGCGATCGAACTTTCCGGAGCGTGGCACGACCTCGGGAAAACCCGAACGGTGTGGCAACGCGGCGCAGGCAATGAAAAGGGGAATGTTCCGGTCGCCAAGACGATTCATGGACGAGCGCCCGAGAATCTCAATCGCTACCGCCATGAACTCGGTTCGCTGGTCGATGTCTGCGGTGCTGCTGAGCTGGCCAAAGAATTCGACGACTTGGTAGACGAGCAACGAGACATCGTCTTGCATCTGATCGCCGTTCATCACGGTCGAGGCCGACCTCACTTTCCTGAGATCGAGGCTCACGATATCGATAGCCCTGCCGCCGTGGTGGAATCGGTCGTGAAGGATGTCCCCGCACGGTTCGCTCGTTTGCAACGTCGGTACGGCCGCTGGGGCTTGGCCTACTTGGAGTCGATCTTGCGCGCCGCAGACATTCTTGATTCGCAACGAATCGAAACCGCACCGCTCGGCGACCCGGAGCCCGGTGAGTGGCCTATGCCGTTACCGAAAGTCTTGCGGTTTCCTCCGAAGCCAAATCCGATGCCAAGCATCCGCATCAATGTCGATCCCGCCAACCCCGGCCAGTTCTTTGCTTGCTGCGGTCTGCTGGAATTGGCTGATCGACTTTGGGCGGGAGCCGAAGGCTGGTTTGAGCAGCGACAGTTCTGCATGTCGAGTAATGGGACGCTGAACCAATTGCTCGA
>JAYSPO010000619.1:0-1659 GCA_043722015.1 Candidatus Kuenenia sp.
TGGACTTAAGGCGAGCGGGGGATGTCAATCCCCTGATTTGTCGCGGATGATGCGGAAATCAGGGCACTTACGTACCCCGCTCGCCTTTGGAATTCCTTAGGTCCACGCCATTGGAGACAAGCCCGGCGGAAGCTGTTCCCAGGTTCAATTTGAATTCAGTTTAGGCAATCCATTGAAACGCCCTCGATCATCTTTCTGCGGTCGCTCGCGACGCACGTTTCTCAGTCATCTGGGAATGGGCTTCGGGGGCATGGCGTTGAATTCGCTCCTGCAGCAGGATGGCTTTGTTCGGGCATCAGAAGCAAACAGCAACCCGCGTCCGGATGGCATCCCGCACTTTGCGCCAAAGGCGAAGAAAGTCATCTGGATCTTTCTGTCCGGTGGCGTCAGCCACATGGAAACGTTCGATCCGAAGCCGCTGCTGAATACTCTGAGTGGCAAGACATATGACGAAACGAACCTGCCGAATCCTCAGAAGCTGCCGATGTTTCTGGAACGATCCCGATCTGTGGTCGGATTCGACCGCGAAGTCCATTCCAAAATCTTTCCACTGCAGGTCGGCTACAGGAAACACGGCGAGATTGGGCTGGAAGTGAGTGACTGGCTGCCGCACCTGGCCGGCTGTTCTGATGATCTGGCGGTCGTGCGTTCGATGTGGACCACCGACAATGATCACGCGGCCGAGTTTCAGATGCACACTGGCCGACACAAACTGGATACGCCCGAGCCCGTCATTGGTTCGTGGATGCACTATGGTCTCGGCACGCTCAACGAGAACCTGCCGCAGTTTGTGTTCCTGGGCGAATTCAAGGATCCTCGCGTCAAAGAGAACTTTGATGCGCATTATCTGGGGCCGACTCACGGTGGCGTGCAGTTGCATCTTGATCCTGCCAACCCATTGGCGTTCGGGAAGCGCGCCGCCGACATCAGCGCGATCGAGCAGCGAGGGGAATTCGATTTTCTGCAGCAATTGAATCGACTGACGGCTGAAGAGTTCCCTCAGGACGCTCAACTGCAGGCCCGTATCAACGCCTACGAATTGGCGTTTCGCATGCAGCAGTCTGTGCCTGAAACGCTGAACCTTGCTGAGGAGACTCAGGAAACGCAGCAGCTTTACGGCATCGACAACCCCACCACCGCCGTCCATGGACAGCGCTGCCTGGCCGCGCGCCGACTTGCCGAACGCGGCGTGCGATACACGCTGGTCTATCTGAGCGACTACGGAGAGTGGGACTCACACAGTGATCTGCAGAAGAATCATTCGCGTTCGTGTGAACGCATCGACAAGCCGATTGCCGGGTTACTCAACGACCTCAAACGCCGCGGCATGTTTGAAGACACGGTCGTAGTGTTCACCACCGAGTTCGGCCGCACGCCGGGGGTCGAAAACGGCATGTTCAATAAATCCGCCACTGGCCGAGATCATCATCCGCACGGCTTCACGATCTGGCTCGCCGGAGCTGGCATTAAACCGGGCATTCACGGCGCGACAGATGAACTCGGTTTTCACGCCGTCGAACACCCGCACTACGTCACCGACCTGCATGCGACTGTCTATAAGCTGCTGGGAATTGATCCACGTCGCCTGGAAATCCCCGGCCGCAAGCGTCTGGATATGGACTACGGATCTGCCATCGACCAGATTCTGGCGTGATGCGA
>JAYSPO010000620.1:0-2293 GCA_043722015.1 Candidatus Kuenenia sp.
GGCGTTTGATATTGAACAGGAGTCGCCGGAAATTCGCGGTCGTTATGGACGAAACGGATTTGGCCAGCGATGTTTGCTGGCGCGACGGCTGGTTGAGGCCGGGGTACCGTTTGTGACTGTCTATGACGGTGGGTGGGATCATCACAGCGACATCTTCGGAGCGTTGCGGAAACGTCTGCCGGACTGGGACAATTCCGTGGCGGCATTGATACAGGATTTGAAAGAACGTGGCCTGCTGGAGAGCACGTTGGTTGTCGCCTTGGGCGAATTCGGCCGCACGCCGAAGCTGTCAACATTGTCTGGCCAGGCAACGGCCGGTCGTGATCATTGGGCCAATGCAATGTCTGTGCTGATGGCTGGCGGCGGAACTCCTGGCGGAACGGTCGTTGGTGCGACGGATCGCAAAGGGTTCTCCGCAGTTGACCGGGTGCTCTCGCCGGAGAATTTTGTGGCCACGATTTATCACAAGCTGGGCATCGATCCCGGAAAAATCGTCTATACGCCGGAGGGGCGCCCGACGCATCTGGTGAGTGATCCGACTCCGATTATGGAGTTGATCTGAAACATGTTGCGATTTAGTCGGGACTGCAGGATCTGGTTGATGGCGATTGCATTCATCGAACCGTGTCTGGCCGGAGATCCGCCAGCTGTTGAGCGGCTGATTCCCATCGGGGGCCAGCGTGGGACGACGGTGGAAGTTAAACTGGTCGGCAAGCCGGGCGACGGAGATCTGCGAGTTGTCAGCGACGACGATTCGATCGTGTTCACTCCGCATGAAAAGAAAGACGAGGCCAGCGTCGCGATCAGCGAAACGACGAGGCCTGGCGTCCACTGGCTGCGATTCTGCAACGCCGATGGAGCGACGGAGCTGAAGCCATTCATTGTCGGCATGATTCCGGAAATGACGGAATCAGAACCCAACGCGAAAATCGCTGAAGCCAACACGGCAGAAATGCCGTCCGTAACTATCAACGGTGTGCTCGAAAAATCAGGCGAAGTGGATACGTTTGCCGTCACGCTCAACAAGGGCCAGACCTTGGTCTGTGCGATGCAGGCAAATTCTGTCATTGGTTCGCCCATGGATGCTGTGCTGCAAATTGTAGACGCGCGAGGAACTGTGCTCGCTCAGAATGATGATGACCTTGGTTTCGACCCACGCGTCACATTCACGGCACCTGACAACGGAAAATGGTTCGTACGCACATTTGCGTTTCCTGCTGCCCCGAACAGTACGATCAGTTTTGCCGGAGGTGCAGACTATGTGTATCGACTCACGCTGACGACCGGCGCCGTCGTGGAACACACGGAGCCTGCCATGCGGTTTGATCAGGATCATGAAACATCTCTGGCGGTTTTCGGTTGGAACATCGAGACGCCGACGGTGTTGATCAATCGCGCGCAGCAGGCACTGACGGAACCGTACGTGTTGCCATATCCCGTCCCGCGCGGCGACGTGCCGTCCGTGGTTGAATCACAATTGGCAGCCGACCGAATGCTGACGGTTCCCATCGCTGTGACCGGACGTGTGACATCAAACGCCGACGTCGTGTATTTGTTTAACGCGAACAAATCGCAGAAACTAAGCTTGAGCGTTTACGCCCAACGTATCGGTTCGCTACTGGATCCCGTGCTGATTGTCGAAGACAGTCAAGGCAAAGTGATCAAAGAGCACGATGATCTCAGCGGCGATAACCATGACGCCGAATTGCATCTCACCATGCCCGCCGATGGACAATATCGCGCGATCATCCGTGACCGGTTCAGAAATTCCGGTGATCGATATTTCTACGTGCTTCGCTGCGAAGATACCCGCCCGACGTTTGCCGCCACACTGGCTGCGACAGCCGGTACGCTCAGGTCGGACAAGCCGCTCGAAATTCCCATTAGTTTCGCCCGGAAACACGGGTTTTCCGAACCGCTGGAGATACGAGTGGAAGGACTTCCTGACGGAGTGACGTTTGAATGTCCGCGTTCAGAAAAGGACGGTGAGACGGCGAAGGTGGTGACACTGAAAATCAGCGGTCAATCGGCGGAAGCATTTCAAGGCCCCATTCGCATCGTGGCCGAATCGGCAGAATCAAAGCATCTGCAGCCCGTGACATTCACCACTCCGGACGAAACACAAATCGCCGAGTACTGGCTGACTGTTCCGAAGTAGCCTGACTCTCCGAGTTAAGTTGCGGCTTGCATCGCTCAGGGCAATCGCACGTTAGTTTGTTGAAAAAGCGGCCCAAATCTTGTCGAGCACCGTCTCATCCCATCCTGCGCGGAGGCGCTTGCCGCGAATGTTGTC
>JAYSPO010000621.1:0-7746 GCA_043722015.1 Candidatus Kuenenia sp.
AGCACATGATGCCCACCCGGTTCTTTCGGTGGACCAAACGCTTTGGCGGTGAACGCGGCAACCTGGGCTGCGTTGAGTCGATAGCCGCCGTGATTTGAAACGGCTGTCATCAGTTGGTCGAAAATTTCTTTGACCGCGAAGATTTCCTTCTCGCTGATGCACAGCAGACTGTTGTCGAAGGCCGCTCCTGCGACGATGGACTTAGCGGCGTTGTCGATATCAGCCGTGGCATCGACGACCACCGGAGGATTCCCTGGACCAGCCACGATGGCTCGCTTGGGACTCTGCAGTGCGGCTCGCGCCACTGCCGGCCCGCCGGTCACCACGAGCAACTTGACACCGCGATGATCAAACACAGCCTGCGCCGATTCGATCGTCGGAGTACCGATGATGTTGACGAGGTTTTCCAGGCCGGTGGCAGCGAATATGGCTTTGTTGAATCGTCGCACGCCTTCGCTGGCGATTTTCGCTCCGCTGGGGTGCGGATTGCAGACGATTGTGTTTCCGGCGGCGACCATGTTGACAAAGTTGCCAGCCAGAGTTGGCAGAGAATGTGTCACAGGTGTAATCGCACCAATGACGCCGAATGGAGCGTACTCGGTAATCATCAGCCCGTGTGAGCCACTGATCGCTTCGGTCTTGAGGAACTCAACACCGGGCACGCCTTTGATCGCCTTGAGTTTGGCAATCTTGTGTTCGAGGCGACCGATCTTCGTTTCTTCGAACTCAAGTCGACCGAGTTCATCCGCCTGTTCATCGCAAATCTGCTTCACAATGTTGATGGCGGTCTTACGATCGTCGAGCGACGCGCGGCTGAGTTTTTCAAAACCCTTCTGAGCGGCTTCAACGGCTTCATCGACGGTGTTGAATACGCCCCATCGAGTATCAGGACCGGTTGAACCGTTGACTTTCGCTGGCGAACCGTTGCGGGTCGTCAACTGCGTCAGGACTTCCTGCACAATACTCCGGATCGTCTGTTCGTTTGCTGTTGCCTGCATTGTTGAGAACTCCCTCTGTCTCGCGACGAGTCCGTGTCGCAATCTGGTACCTCCCCGATCCGTCAGTGAGTGTTTGTGATTTTGTAGGTCCTTTCTGCCGGAAAGGACTTTCGCGCAGGCGAACCGCGCTGGGGCCAACATCCGCTCTACGTCGTCTGGTTGTTTTTCATTCCATCTCTTCTGGTCGTTGTCGCGATAAATCGCGAAGTCCTGCCCGGCAGGCAGGACCTACAACTGCAATTCCCTCAACTTATCCTGAACCCAAAATGACACCTTGTCCCGAGTCGGAAACTTTGCAGCCATCAAAAGCAGCAGCAAAGTCACCACGACGATCGATGCCACACAATGCTCCAACATCATCGCCACAAGATTGAAGAACGCCGCCCCTTCCAGCAAAGCGAAGCCTGCGATCAACTGAGTCTGATAAGCCCCGCAGCACTCCTGAGTTCTCTCTGCATACGGCTTCTGTTGCAGTCCCGCCGCAATGGCCCGCTCCAGTTGAGCCTTTAAGATGATCGGTGGAATCACAAAATGATTCATAAGCATCAGAAGGGCAAAACCCGCAGCAATCTTTGTAATCATTTCGGGGCTGTCATCGATCCTGCCCGATGTGACCACCAGCACCACGCCCAGAAACACCAACACTCCCATCATTAACGCCAACGCGATGATCTGCATCGTGCGAACCGAAGCCTCAAACTTCGGCCCCGGCAGGCCCGCCATGGCCGAATCGATTTCCTGACCAACGGAATATGGGTTGTGTTCCATGAGCCAGCTCCGCTGGAATGACCAATGACTAAGCACCAATGACCAATCAGCTGCGATACCATTGGCCATTGGGATTTAGTCATTGGTGATTCGCACTAAAGATCGTCTTCGACTTCACCTGAACCGTATCGACTATTCCGATGATGGCGGCATCAATCGGAAGCTCCTTTGTCCCCGGCGTGAACCGAGCACTTGATCCCTGAACACACAGCACAACTTCGCCTTCACCCGCTCCGACTGTATCGACCACGACAAATGACCGACCGGTTGGTTTCAGGCTCTTGTGATCCTTTTCATCGACTCGCAGTGGTTCCACGAGCAACAGTTTCTGGCCCACGAGCGACTCAACCTTGTGAGTTGCTACCAGGCTGCCGGTGATGCGTGCAAGAAACATAGGAACCCTTCGGAAGTTTTCAGTTTTCAGTTTTCAGTTTTCAGTGAATCGCAGAAATGCGGGTTCTATGAAGACTGCAAACTCGAACGCCAAAAGCTCCTTTACTGAAAACTGACCACCGAACACTGAACACTTAGTGCGTCAGCACGTCTCTCGTCTGTCTTGCCACGACGAGTTCTTCGTTCGTTGGCACCGTCCAGATCTGGACGCGACTTGTCTCATTGCTCAGGCAGGCTTCACCCTGCATGCCTGAGTTCTTCGTCTCGCACAATTCCACGCCTGCCCATTTCATGTCGCGGCAGACATTCATCCGGATACGTTCACTGTTCTCACCAATCCCGCCGGTGAACACGATCACATCTGCGCCGCCGAGCAAAGCCATGTACGATCCGACGTACGATCGAATCGATGCTTCGAAAAGCTTCAGAGCTTTCTCAGCCCGATCATGTCCTTTCGCAGATGCTTCTTCCAGGTCGCGGCAGTCACCGCTGAGTCCGCTGATTCCCAGCAGACCACCCTTCGACGACATCTCGGTCAGAACCTGCTCGAACGTCAGGCCCGTGCGCTTCATAATCACAGGAATTGCATAAGCGTCAAAATCGCCGACGCGATTATTATTCGGCAGGCCTCCCTGAGGACTCATGCCCATCGACGCGGCAAAGCTTTCACCATTGCGAATCGCACAGATCGATGCACTTCCGCCGAGATGACAGCTAATGACTTTGAGATCACTTCGACCAAGGATCTGAGCAATGCGGCCCGCGATAAAGCGATGGCTTGCACCGTGAAATCCCCAACGACGAATCTCAAAGTCTGTGTACCATTCGTAAGGGACCGCGTAGGCTCGATGTTCGAACGGAATCGTTTCGTGAAAGCCTGTTTCCAAAGCGGCCACCAGTGGAATCTGCGGAAATGCCTGCTGCAGTTGTCGCATGGCCCGCACATACGGCGGGTTGTGAGCTGGAGCAATATCCGACAGAGCTTCCATCTTCTGCAGCAAGGTCTCATCGACGATACGAACGCCGCTGAGATTTCCTGCAAAGACCGCTTTGAACCCGATGCCACCGACCTCATCCACCGACTTCAGACAGCCATGTTCTGCATTCGTGAGTTGCTCAAGGCAGATGCCGACAGCGGCCGCATGGTTGGGCACGGGCTGCTGCGTCTCTGCTTTGTAGCTTCCGATCTGCACGGAACAACTGCTCAGAGCACCTGCCTGTCCGATTCGATCGATGCCACCTTTTGCAAGCTGGGTTTCGTTCGTAAGGTCAAACAGTCGGTACTTGAAGCTGGTAGATCCAAGATTGGCGACAAGAACTTTCATGAGACTTTCGTCGTTCTTTCGTAGGGTGGGACAAGCGGAGCGCCGGCCCACCAGACTGATTTCAAATTTCAAATCTCAAATTTGAAATCATAATCCCTACAGCACAGAATCCAGCAGAGATGCTTCTGGTCGCGGAATCAGGTGGGCACACACCAGTTCGCCGGACTGTGAAGCCGCAGCGGCCCCGGCATCAACAGCAGCGCGGACGGATCCAACGTCGCCTTTGATGATCGTCGTGATATAGGCAGCGCCGATGTTGAGCTGCTTCACCAGCGTGACGTTTGCAGCTTTCAGCATGGCGTCTGATGCCTGGACAGCGGCAACCAGGCCCTTGGTTTCAATCATTCCAATAGCTTCGTTCATTGGTCGTTGTTCCGAAAATAGTTCAAGTTGATTTGGATTCATGGGCAAGAAATTTCAAATTTGAAATATGAGATTTGAAATTTGAAATGCAAAGAGTGCCCGCCTATTTCTTTGCAGGAGCAGCCGTCTTTGGCTTTGGCAGGAACGCCGACAGTTCTTCGTGCGGACGAGGAATGACTTCCACGCTGACGACCTGTCCAAGTTTTGATGCGGCAGCGGCACCCGCTTCGACAGCGGCCTTGACCGCACCGACATCACCAGAGACGAATGCTGTGACAAATCCGCTGCCGATTTTGTCCCATGCGACCAACTGCACATTCGCAGCTTTCAGCATTGCATCGATGGCTTCGAGCATACACACGAAGCCTTTCGTTTCGATCATTCCCAATGCTTCCGTTGACTTTGCCATTTCAAATTTACTCCAGCCTTTGCACGCTTCTATCCTGAAGCGACATCGACAAAAAAAGACCGCCGCTGTCCTTGCGACGTGGTGTTCAGTGTTCAGTTTTCAGTGTTCAGTGAATTGCAGCATTTGCTGAACACTGAACACTGAACACTAAACACTCCTAATGTTTACAAGCACACGGTTCCGGCTTGACCAATTCCACTTTCGTGGCGTTTTCCAGGTTGCAGGCGTTGCCTTCGTCGGTGTCCAGATGAACTTCCAGCTTAATTCCTTTGGCGGCTCGCACCGCAAGGTCTTCAAGGACAGTCGTGCATCCGGGTGATTCAATTCGCAGATGGACATGATCACCGTTGGCCACGCCGTAGTAAGCCAGGTCATCCGGCCCCATGTGAACGTGCCGCATGGCGCGAATGACACCCTGCTTCAGATCGACGACCCCGTGTGGCCCCATCAGCACACAACCGGGAGTTCCCTTGACGTTGCCGCTGACTCGCACAGGCAGATCGATGCCAAGGGAAATGCCGTCAGTAAACGCCAGCTCGACCTGCGAATCTTCGCGACATGGACCGAGCACGCGAACATTTGGCAGCATCCGGCGACGCGGGCCCACGACGGCGACTGTTTCTTTTGCGGCGTAGTAGCCGTCCTGATAGAGATCTTTTTCCGGCGTGAGCGTGGCACCGGCCCCGAACAGGATTTCAACGTGTTCCTGTGTCAAATGCACATGTCGGGCTGAAATATTGACGACCAGAGGATTTCGCTTGCCAGAAGATGGCGTTGTGCTCGGGCTGCTCGGTGCCAGCGCGGAACGCAGCACGGGAATATCGACGCCTGAGTTTTCAGCAGACGTAACACCCGATCGCGATCCAAGATGCCGATTGAGCACATCGCGAACGACTCGTTCGACGTCTGCTGGATTCAATGTTGCTGTCACAGTCGCTCCGCTCTGGTTTTCAGTTTTGAGTGTTCAGTGTTCAGCAAAGTCAAACAATGCGATTCACTGAATACTGAAAACTGAACACTGAAAACTACTTCGTAACAACCTCCATGCGAACATTGGCAGACTCCATCACAGCCCGCCATTCCTCGGACACTCCATCGTCCGTTACAATTTCATGCACATCCGTCAGCGGACACAGCATTGACAAAGCTCGTTGCCCGAACTTGCTGCTGTCCGCCACTAAAGTCACTCGATCCGCAGCACGGATCATCTGACGCTCTGTATCGACCAACAGAGCGTTACTATTGAAAAGACCTTCCGCCGTTATCCCACCTGTACTCATTACTAACCGACCAGCGTGCATTTTCCGCAAAGCCTCCACCGCCTGCTCTCCCAAGGCCACGCCAGTTTTGGGATAGACGTAACCGCCGATGAAAATCAGTTCGACTTCAGGACGATTCATCAATAAGGACGCGATGGGCAAAGAATTGGTCAGGATCTGCAACGACTTGCCGGTTAAATAACGTGCAACTTCCAATGTCGTCGTCCCGCCGTCCAGAAGGACCGTCTCACCAGAACAAATCAAGTCCGCCGTACGACGAGCAATTTGTTGTTTTTCAAATGAGGCGCGGCTCTTCCGGGCATCAAAGTCTGAAAGTGAATCCCCAAGAAAAGATGCACCACCGCGAGTCCGCTGGATCTGGCCCATCGCGTCGAGAAATTCCAAATCCCGTCGAATCGTGGACTCACTAGCTTCAATTTCAGTCACCAGTCTCTGAAGCGACACAAAGCCAGATTCTTCGGCAATTTTGAGTATTTTTGATCGACGTTCATCCACAATCATTGAATTTCTGCCACTGGGAGGCGTATTACGTCACTGAATATGACAGGATATGAACGAGAATACAACAATTTCAGTCATTAATATGGAAGATTTTGGTAGATTGTCTGTTGCGCTGCGTATTTGCTCTATTCGACGCTTCTTCGTGAGACTATCAGGCATCGCCGGGCATGTTTGTGCAAATCATTGCATCAATGGTTTCATCGCCCTTGCGACCTGCACAGTTGAAAGAACTGAATCCCGGGTTGCTGCTCGAAGTGGTCAACGGCTTTCAATTCTGCGTTCATTTGTCCATATTTCTTTCAGGTTTGCTTTGACGGCAAGGCAGGAGAGGAGATTCCGCAAATGAACGGTGAACAGGGGAAGACATGTGTCAAATGTGGAAGTGACGCCAATCGGCGGTTGGCGGCTGCGAGTTGATTGGCTTGCAGGACTTGTCTCTGCGAGTTCGATACTCACGTTATCGGCGCGGCACTGGTGGGTTGCCGATGTGATCGCGAATCTTCGGGTGCAGTTGCTCATCGGAATGTTGGGAGCGATCTTGCTGTTGTTAATCATGCGGCGCTGGAAAATCATGCTGGTTGTCGCGGCCTTGACACTGTGGCAGGCGACGGCGTTGCATTCGGCATTTCAAACCGGCGACACCGAGGCGGATCAGACCAGTCTGGCAGTCGATTCTGCCAGTCCCGCACAGGACCGTCAGCGGCTGCGAGTCTTTCTGGCAAATGTGCTGACACGAAATCAGCACCACGATCAGATCATCGCGCAGATCCGTGCGGCTGATCCGGACGTCTTCGTCATTCTGGAACTCAGTTCAACGCTGGAAGCGTTGTTGCAGCGGGAATTTTCTTCAACGCACGAATACTTCGTTTCAGAATCTCAGGACGACGGCAATTTCGGCATCGGCCTGTGGTCTCGTTATCCCCTGTCGCACGCGCGTGTGTTTCATCTGAACGCACCGATCCTGCCGTCGATCGAAGCGGACATTCAGTGGCCTTTGAGCATGATCCAAGTCATCGCCACACATCCACTGCCGCCGATTGGAGCCCGCAACTTCGGGCATCGAAACCAGCATCTGGCGTTACTCGCCCAGCGCGTTCGAAAGCAACAGCAAATCGAGCCTTCCTGCTCGCAGATTCTGCTCGGCGACCTGAATCTGACTCCCTGGTCGCCGATGTTCGAAGACTTTCTGGCTGCGACAGGGTTTCAAAGTGCCGCAGCGGGACGAGGGCTTCAGCCGACATGGAATCGGTGGCCTGTATTTCCCTTCGGTCTTCTCCTGGACCACGGCCTGCACAGCCGGAACCTGCATTGTGATCAACGGGCCATCCTGGCAGCGAATGGATCAGATCATCGAGCGGTGGTGTTCGATTTTTCGACGTTGGAGCAGCGTTGACTTCCTCCAGCGCAGGACATGTCTACAATGCGGCAGTGTTGTTAATCAAATGGAATCTGCAAAGGAGAACGCTGTGAGGCGAGTCGTGGCGAGTGTTATTCTGGAAATTTCTGTGCTTTCGGCGTGCTTGCATGGCGTGACTGTGATCGCGGGCGAGGCGGTTGCGGACACGCCTCTGGCGGTGAGTACCGAACGCGCGTTTCCGAATCTGGAATTCAAGCGTCCGATCGTGGTGACACACGCAGGCGACGGCAGCAATCGTGTGTTTGTGGCGGAGCAGGAAGGCATCATCAAGGTTTTCAGCAACGATCAGGAA